>DASQSQ010000470.1:0-8978 GCA_035642315.1 Mycobacterium sp. | reverse complement strand
ACTCCGGTCAGACCTATCTGGCCGCGCTCAACGGCACCGCCGCGGGCGGCGGATACGAGCTGGCCGCCGCCTGCGACCAGATCATTCTGGTCGACGACGGTTCCTCGGCCGTCTCGCTGCCCGAAGTGCCGCTGCTCGGTGTGCTCCCCGGCACCGGGGGCCTGACTCGCGTCGTGGACAAGCGCAAGGTCCGTAAGGATCGGGCCGACGTATTCGCCACCAAGTCCGAGGGCGTTCGTGGCGCCACCGCGGTGGAATGGGGACTGATCGACGAGGCCGTCCCGCGTGGCCGATTCGACGAGCGGGTGCGAGCCCGAGCCGCGCAGGCGGCCCAGTCGTCCACTCGACCGGACCAGCCGGGGGTGCCCCTGCCTCCCCTGCAGCGCACGACCCGGGACGACGTCATCACCTACCCGTACGTGAGCGCCACATTGCACCGCGATCAGCGGCGAGTGGAAATCCTTGTGCAGGGCCCCGTCTCGGACGCACCCGCCGACATCACCGCGGTGCTGGCGCAGGGCGCCGAATACTGGCCCCTAGCGCTGACCCGCCAGCTCGACGATCTGATCTTGCGGTTACGCACCAACGAGCCGGACCTCGGCGCCTGGGTCATACGGATCAATGGCGACGCCGACCGCGTCCGCGGCTACGACGAACAGCTGGGGACCTACCGCGACAACTGGTTCGTCAACGAGGTGCGGCTCTATTACAAGCGCACCCTCAAGCGCCTCGATGTCACGAGCCGCAGTCTGTTCGCCGTCATCGAGCCGAACAGTGCCTTCGTCGGCCTCCTGGCCGAGCTGGCACTCGCCAGCGACCGCCAGTACATGCTCGCCGGCGTCTACCAGGACGTCGATCCCGACGCGACGCCGGCGACCATCGTGCTCACCGACGCCAATTTCGGCTGCTACCCGATGGGCAACGGCCTCACTCGGACCGAATCGCGCTTCTACGGTCACCCCGACGGCCTGAAGTCCGCGGCCGAACGCGTCGGCACACCGCTGACGGCGGCCGAGGCGGACCGGCTCGGCCTGGTCACCTTCGCCCTCGACGACATCGACTTCGCCGACGAGCTGCGAATCGCGCTCGAGGAACGTGCTGCCCTGTCGCCGGACTCCCTGACCGGGATGGAGGCCAACCACCGATTCGTCGGCCCCGAGACGGTGGAAACAAAGATCTTCGGCCGCCTGACGGCATGGCAGAACTGGATCTTCATCCGCCCCAACGCCGCAGGCCCCGACGGTGCGCTCCGCCGCTACGGCACCGGTCAACGCGCAAATTTCGACGTGAAACGGGTGTAGCGATGCCGATGTTCAACGCTGCGGACTTCCTCGTGCACCGGCACACGCGCGAGGAGCAGACAGGTGAGAAGCTCGCCCTGATCGGATCGCGGGAGCTCACCTACAGGCAGCTGTCGGAGCGGACCGCACGCGTCGCCGCCGGCCTGCAAGCCCTGGGCCTGCGTCGCGACGACCGCGTGCTGCTGGTGATGGCCGACGATATCGAAATGGCCACCACGATCCTGGCGGCATTCCACGCGGGCCTGGTAGCCGTGCCGGTGTCCACGATGCTCAACGGCGAGGAACTCGAGAAGATCGTGCGCGACTCCGGCGCCCGCGTCGTGGTGGCTACCCCCGAATTTCTTGCCGCCGCGGTCCCCGCGGCCACCGGTTCACCGGACGTGACCCACCTGATCGTCACCGGGTCCGATCTTCCGCGGATTCCCGGCGGACCGGCGGTGTCGCGGTGGGCAGAGCTGGACGGACCGATCACGGCGCCGGTCGCGACCGACCCCGACTCGTGGGCGCTGTGGCTCTACACCTCCGGCACCACGGGCACGCCCAAGGCCGCGATGCATCGGCACGCAAATATCCGCCACGTCTACGACACCTACGGTCGCCGAACGCTCGGCATCGGGGCGCAGGACCGCTGCCTGTCGGTGGCGAAGATGTTCTTCGCCTACGGCATCGGCAACAGCCTGATTTTTCCCCTCGCCGCGGGCGCGACCAGCATTCTGCAGCCGCTACTGCCCACCCCCGCCACCATGGCCGAGCGGCTGATCAATGCCGCACCGACGCTGTTTTTCGGCGTCCCGACGTTCTATTCGAAGCTGGTGAAGTCCGGGCTGGCCGCGGACGCGTTCGCCACGGTGCGATTGTGCGTCTCGGCCGGCGAGGTCCTGCCGGAGGCGCTGCACCGCTCGTTCGGTGAACACTTCGGCGTAGACATCCTGGACGGCATCGGCTCCACCGAGGCACTGCACATCTTCCTGTCGAATTCGCCAGGCGATATCCATCCCGGCAGCACGGGGCGACCGGTGCCCGGATACCGGGTGGAGATCCGCGACGCCGAGGGGCACCGGGTGCCACCAGGAACGCCGGGCGATCTCTATGTCGCGGGAGAGTCCATCGCGCAGGGGTATTGGCGGCAGACGGACGCCAGCCGCACCGTCTACCAGGGTTCATGGCTGCGCACCGGCGACACGTTCGTCCTCGACGAATCCGGCTACTTCCATTGCCTGGGCCGCTCCAACGATCTACTCAAGGCGGGAGGCATCTGGGTCTCCCCGGGCGAGGTCGAGGCCCGCCTGCTCGAGCACGAGGCCGTCGCCGAGGCCGCGGTGGTCGGGATTCCCGACTCGGATGAACTCGACATCCCCGTCGCCGTCGTCGTTCCTGCCCCCGGCCACGCCGACGTCACGGCCGACACCCTCATCGCCTGGTGCCATGCAGGACTGGCCCACTTCAAGTGCCCGCGTTCCATCGAGTTCACCACCGAGCTACCGAAAACCTCGACCGGCAAGATTCAACACTTCCGTATCCGAGAACACCTGCTGACCCGTTCGGAGGCACGCTCATGACCGTCACCGTCGACCTCCTCATTGTCGGCGCCGGCCCCGTCGGGCTCTATGGCGCCTATTACGCGGGAGTCCGCGGCCTGCGCACCGCCGTCATCGACTCACTTCCCGAGCTCGGCGGCCAGGTCAGCGCGCTGTATCCGGAAAAGCAGATCTTCGACATCGCGGGATTCCCGGCGGTGCGCGGGCGCGATCTGGTCGCCGCCCTCGTCGCGCAGGCCGCCCCCGCCGAGCCCCGGTACCTGCTCAACCAGCACGCTCTGGCCCGCGGCATCGACGCCGCCGGCCGGCATATCGTCACGACCAGCACCGGCACGGAAATCAACTGCGGCGCCGTCGTCATCACCGCCGGCATCGGCACATTCACCCCCCGCGCGCTGCCGGTGGGCGAGGACTTCCTGGGCCGAGGTATGGATTACTTTGTCCCCCAACCCGATTCATACGCCGAAGCCGACGTGGTCATCATCGGAGGCGGCGACTCGGCACTGGACTGGGCGCTCATGCTCGAGCCGATCGCGGCCAGCGTGACCCTCGTTCACCGACGCGCCACATTCCGCGCGCATCCCTCCACCGTCACCCAACTCGACCGGTCGACGGTCGACATCATCACCGACGCCGAAATCAGCGGGCTGTCCGGCGACGACACGCTCACTCACGCCGAGATCACCGTCAAGGGAGAGCAGACGCCGCGCCGAATCCGCTGCCAGCGAATCGTTGCCGCGCTGGGCTTTCTGGCCAACCTCGGTCCACTGCGGGAATGGGGACTGGAGTTGCACGACAACCGGCACATCGTTGTCGACTCCGCCATGCGCACTGCCCTACCGGGTGTATACGCCGCCGGTGACGTCGTCGACTACGACGGCAAGGTCCGGCTCATCGCGGTCGGATTCGGCGAGGTCGCCATCGCCGTCAACAACGCCGCCGTGCACATCGACCCCGCCGCGCAGTTGTTCCCCGGTCACTCGACCGACGAACAACCGTCACCGGTACCCGCCTAACCGCGGCCACGAAAGGAGAAAATCGCCATGCCCTACGTCATCGCCAGCCCATGCGTCGACATCATGGACAAGTCGTGCATAGAGGAGTGCCCCGTCGATTGCATCTACGAGGGCGATCGCAAGCTCTATATCAACCCGAAGGAATGCATCGACTGCGGCGCCTGTGAACCGGTCTGTCCCGTGCAGGCCATCAGCCAGGACCGCCGGGTCAGCGAGGACGACTCGGACTTCGTCGACGACAATCGCCGATTCTTCACCGACGTGCTCCCCGGCCGCGACGAACCCCTCGGCACGCCCGGGGGCGCACACAAGACCGGCGCCATCGGTATCGATACACCCATGGTCGCCGCCCGATGACCGACCTTTTTGCTTCTCCCGACATTCTTGCCGAGGAGGGAGCGGACGGATCGAGTACCTGCACCTGGGGGCAGCCGGACAGCCGGTGATGATCCTGTCCCACAACAGCATTGCGCATCTGCTGATGACGCTGGCCGCCTACACCGTCCGCAGTCCCGTGGTACCGGTCAGCGTCGCCTATTCCCTGCAAAGCCTTCCTCAGGGGAGAGTGCGCGAACGCGTGGCGCAGCCAAGAATGGGGGCACGAAGATCGGTGACGGCCTCGGCATCGAGGCAGATTGGAGATCGGGATGAAGACTGTGCGCCTCGGTAAGAGCGGGTTGGAGCTCAGCGCAGTCATCCTCGGGAACCGTCCTGAAGGAACTCGCACCGCGCGAGGAGGTCGAGGCATCGAACAAGGCGATCGTCGATACCGTGGCCGAGATCGCGAATGCCCGCGGCGTTCCGATGGCCCAGGTGGCGCTGGCCTGGGTCCTGGGCAAGAGCGCGGTGACCGCGCCGATCGTCGGGGCAACCAGGGAGCGCCATATCGCCGACGCCGCGGCGGCGGTTGACCTGCACCTCGACGAGGACGAGGTCCGGCGGCTCGAGGACCCGTATTCCCCGCGCCGCCCCAGCGAGGTCTGATCGGCTTGCGGGCCCGTCACTGGGAGAAGCAACTCAGCTGGCAGAACCTGCTCGTGCCGGTAATCTCCCGCAGACTCGACGCGAATCCCGACCCGGCTACCGAACTTCGAGCCCGTGCACTCGTCGCCTCTGCGCTCGCCTGTCTGGACACCGCCAACGACGCCTGGACAGCAGGCGACGGGACGATCCCACTGGCCGCACTCCTCGACCGCGCAATGGGCGCACTTACCCACTAGGCGGCGGACAAACCGAACGGAGCCCCTCATCGCCCCGGCACGGCCAGCCGGATACCGGCGTCACCCAGTCTAATTTCAGGCTGGACTCGCGTCGGGGAGAGAAGTGGGAGGAGAAAACCTCTCCCTCCAGGGTGATGCACGACATGTCGAGCCGATCCAAAGATGGACAGCACCCGCAACGAGCCGAGTTGCCATGGTTCTGGTCCGACCAGTTCGACCTGAAACTGAAGATCGCTGGTCTCGGTTGCCGCGCCCGCCGACAATCGAGGAGTCCAATGTCCGAATTCGACGCTATCGCTGACCGCGTCCCCACCGGCGTGTGGATCGATGGGGCGGCGGGTACGGCCAGCGCGGGCGGCACCTTCGCCGTTTACAACCCGGCCACCGGCGACATCCTGACCGAGGTCGCCGACGCCGGCGGCCAGGACGCGCTGCGCGCCCTCGACGCCGCCAGCCGGGCCCAATCCGACTGGGCCGCAACAACTCCCCGCGCACGGTCGGCCATCCTGCGCCGCGCGTGGGAGATCCTCATGGACTGCCGTGAGGAACTGGCGCTGCTGATGACCCTGGAGATGGGCAAGCCTCTGACCGAGAGCCGGGACGAGGTGACGTACGGCGGTGAATTCCTGCGCTGGTTCAGCGAGGAGGCCGTCCGCATCGGCGGCCGCTACACCGACTCCCCCGGGGGCGCCGGCCGCATCCTGATCAAGCGGCAGCCGGTCGGCCCCTGCCTGGCCATCACGCCGTGGAACTTCCCGCTGGCCATGGGAACTCGCAAGATCGCCCCGGCCCTTGCCGCCGGATGCACCCTGCTGATGAAGCCCGCCGAGGACACCCCGCTGACTATGCTGGCGCTGGCGGCGGTCTTCGCCGAGGCCGGGCTGCCCGGCGGTGTGCTGTCGGTGCTGCCGGGCAACGACGCGGCCGCCATCACCGCCCCGCTGCTGGCGGACCCGCGGCTGCGGAAGGTGACCTTCACCGGTTCCACCCGCGTCGCCAAACTGCTGTTGCGGCAGGCCGCGGACGGTGTGCTGCGCACCTCGATGGAACTGGGCGGCAACGCCCCGCTCATCGTGTTTCCCGACGCCGATCTGGAGCAGGCACTGACCGGGGCGATGGCCGCCAAGATGCGCAACGGCGGCCAGGCGTGTACCGCGGCAAACCGCATCTACGTGCACAATTCGATCCGCGCGGAATTCGCCACTCGGCTCGCCGAACGGATCGCCGCCCTGCGGATCGGCCCCGGCACCGCCCCGGAGGTGGACCTCGGGCCGCTGATCAACGAGAAACAGCGCGGCACCGTGACAACACTGGTGGACGATGCGGTCGCGGCCGGAGCCGTGGTCCGCACCGGCGGCAAGCCGATCGACGGGCCGGGGCACTTCTTCCAGCCCACAGTGCTCGACGAGGTCCCGATGACCGCCCGGATGTATCGCGAGGAGATCTTCGGTCCCGTCGCGGCGATCTACGGTTTCGATACCGAGGCCCAGGTCGTGGCCGCGGCCAATGACACCGAATACGGTTTGGCCGCTTACTTTTTCACCCGGAACCACGAACAGGCGCTGCGGGTGAGCGATGCCCTGGCGGCCGGGATGGTCGGGGTCAACCGCGGTGTCGTCTCCGATCCCGCGGCCCCGTTCGGCGGCATCAAGCAGTCTGGCCTGGGCAGCGAGGGCGGATCCGAGGGGATCCACGAATACCTCGACATCAAATACATCGCCCTCACCCACTGACGCTGTCCCGGTACACGGCCGATCGGGCACAACCGGGCCGCGCTGTTCGGCCGTCCGGGCGGCCCGGGCGGCGGTTTCCGATCATGCGGCCACGTGTCCAGGCGTTCGGTCGGTTACCGGGTGGTGGTGTCCAGGTGGATGGTTTTGAGTAGCTGGTAGGCGTGCAAGCCTTCGGGGCCGAGTTCGCGGCCGATGCCGCTGGCCTTGATGCCGCCGAACGGTACGGCCGGGTCGTTGACGAAGGCGTTGATCCCGATCGTGCCGGAGGCCACCCGTCGTGCGAGGGCCTCGCCCCGGTCGGGGTCGGTGGTCCAGACGGTGCCGCCCAGGCCGTACGCACTCGCGTTGGCGATCGCGATCGCCTCGCGCTCGTCGGTGTACGGAATGACCGCGAGCACCGGCCCGAAGATCTCCTCGCGGGCGATGGTGTGCGCGTTGTCCACATCGGCGAAGACTGTCGGTTGCACGTACCAGCCGCGGTCCAGGTCCTTCGGGCGGCCGCCGCCGGCAGTGAGGCGGGCTCCCTCGCTCCGGCCCTTGGCAATGTAGGACTCCACCCGGTCGCGCTGGCGTGCGGACACCAGCGGGCCCACCTGTGTGGACTCCGCCAACGGGTCACCCACCCGGAGAGATTCGGCCAGTCCGGTGACGGTATCCACGATCTCGCGATAACGCGAACGTGGTGCCAGGACCCGGGTGCCCAGCCAGCAGATCTGCCCGTTGTTGAGCAGAGTGGACGCGAAGAAGCTCTCGATCGTGGCCTGCAGGTCGGCGTCGTCCAGAACGATCGCGGCCGACTTCCCGCCCAGCTCGAGGGTCACCGGCCGCAGCAGCTGGCCACACGTTTGCGCGATCGAGCGGCCCGCGGCCGTGGACCCGGTGAACGACACCTTGTCCACCCCGGGATGCGCGACGAGATATCCGCCCAACTCCCGGCCGCCGGGCAGGACGCTCAGTACCCCGTCGGGCAATTCGGCCTCGACGGCGGCCTCGCACAGCAGCATCGCATCCAGCACGGTCTCCGGCGCGGGTTTGAGCACCACCGTGCACCCGGCGGCCAACGCCGGCGCGAGCTTGAGGAAGGTGGTCGCCTGCGGCACGTTCCACGGCACGATCGCCGCGACCACCCCGACCGGCTCACGGATCACTCGCGAACTACCACCGGACACCCGCTGCCGGGTCTCCTCCTGCGGCGATCCGGTCATCACGCCGGAGAAGTACCGCAGCAGCCGTGGCGGGGTTCCGGCTTCGAATCGCTGCGCCACGGCGAACGGCATGCCGTTCTGGACGGTGACCCGTCGCGCGGTCTCGGCACCGCGTTTCTCCAATGCCACGGCGAAACGCTCCAGCGCCTCCGCCCGCCGCGCCGGTTCCCATCTGGACCAGCCGACCGGGTCGTCGAACGCACGCCGCGCCCCCGCGACGGCGGCATCGGCGTCGGCCTCCACAGCCTCGGGAACACTGCCGACCGGCTCCTCGGTACTCGCCGATCGCACGTCGATCCGCCGGGCGGATGCGGGCACAGTCCAACGGCCGGCTACGTACAGCCGGTCGTAGTCGATGGTGGTCACTGATGCACTCTCTTCCATGCAGACGCCGAGACGGCGTGGGTAATAAGAATCGGGAGGAAGCCGGGCCGACGACCGAGGGCCGTGGAAAGGCGGGGCGTCGAGCATGCCGGTCCGAGGGGTAAGGGCGTCACTGATCTCGATGGCCGACGCGGCGGTGATCTCCATGAGATTCCTTGCGGAGAACGGATTCGGTCGCCGACGTCGGGTCGGCCGTGGCGGCGGCGAGTAGCTCGTGCCAGCGCTTCGTCGCGGCCGACCGCCACAGCGACGACAGCGCGGAGTACATGCTGGTCGCGGCGATCCCGGGCCAGTCGCGGGGCAGTAACTGCGGGGGCAGCATCGGGTCCTCGAACGGGAAGCGGCGCCATCGATGCACGATCCGGACCAGCGCGATCGCGACCTCATCGCCGTCCTCTGGTCGCATGTCGCCGAACTCCTCGAGGAACGACTCATACTCGGCCGCGACAGCGTCGAGGTCCCAGGCTCGGCTGACCACGTCGTGGAAGCTGCCGACCATTCCGGGGGTGGCGACGAACGAGGTCGCGCCCGGTATACCGAGCTGCTCGATCAGCTCGGCTGCCTCACGCTCGACATCGGGG
>DASQSQ010000469.1:0-2180 GCA_035642315.1 Mycobacterium sp. | reverse complement strand
CCAGAAACGCCCCGCTGATTTCGCCGGTGTAGGCGCCCGACTCGTGCTGCGACAGGTCCTGCGCGCCATAGGTCAGCCGCAGCTTGTCGCCGTCGACCAGGGTTTGCACGCTGCGCAGATCGGTGAACGGCGGAATCACCGCGACGTCGACCCGGTCGTAATACTTGTCTGGTAGCGAGAACGCGATCTTCTGTACCAACGCGATCGCCTCGAAGTGGTTGAGGTTCATCTTCCAGTTGCCGGCTATCAGCGGCTTACGGCTCATCGGCGTCCTTTGTGTTACGTGCTCAGCACTTTTAAGCCAGGCAACGATTTGCCCTCAAGGTATTCCAGCGACGCCCCACCGCCGGTGGAGATGTGCGAGACACCGTCCTCGGGTAGGTCCAGCGCTCGCATCGCTGCCGCGGAGTCGCCGCCGCCGACCACGCTGAACGCACCCCTGCTGGTCGCGGTGGCAATCGCCTCGGCCACGCCTTTGGTGCCGGCGGCGAACGCCGGAAACTCGAAGACGCCCATCGGACCGTTCCAGAAGATGGTTCTGGCGTTGGACAGCAGCTTGGTGAACCGCTTCACCGATCCGGGCCCAATGTCCAGACCCATCTTGCCGTCCGGGATCGCGTCGGCCGCGACGATCTCCGGCGGCGAATCGGCGGCGAACTTCTCCGTGACCACGATGTCCACGGGTAGGCGGAGCACGTCGGCGTAGGTGTCGAGGAGCCGACGGCACGTGTCGATCATCTCGTTCTCCAGCAGCGATGTACCGACCGAGAAGCCCTCCGCAGCAAGGAATGTGAAGCACATGGCGCCGCCGATGACGATGCTGTCCGCCTTGGTCGCCAACCGCTCGATCACACCGAGCTTGTCGGATACCTTGGCTCCGCCGAGCACCACGGCCCAGGGCCGCGCGTCTGAGCCGGTCAGCCGCTCGAGCACTTTCACTTCGGCGGCCACCAACTTCCCGGCGTAGTGCGGCAGCAGGGTGGCGACGTCGTACACCGAGGCCTGCTTGCGGTGCAGCACCCCGAACCCGTCGGACACGAAAGCACCTGTGGGTCCGACTAGTTCGGCGAGTTCACGGGCCAGCGCCATCCGCTCGCCGTCGTCCTTGCTGGTTTCCCGCGGGTCGAAGCGGATGTTTTCCAGTAGCAGGACATCCCCGTCGGTCAGACGCTCGGCGCGGGCCCGTGCATCACGGCCGACGACGTCGTCGGCCAACTGCACGTCTTGCTCCAGATACTCACCGAGTGCGGCAGCGACCGGCGCCAGCGACAGCTTCAGGTCGGGTTCACCTGTGGGCCGTCCCAGATGTGCGGTCACCACCACCTTCGCGCCGCCGTCGACCAGCGTCTTGAGCGTCGGCACCGAGGCGATGATACGACCGGGATCGGTGATGACGCCGTCGTCGAGCGGTACGTTCAGGTCGGAACGCACCAGCACACCGCGACCCGAAACCCCTTGTGCGAGAAGGTCGTTAAGGGTGGGTAAAGAAGGTGGGTTCACGGTTAGAGCGACTTGCCGACCAGTGCGACCAGGTCGACGAGGCGGTTGGAGTAGCCCCATTCGTTGTCGTACCAGGACACCACCTTGGCCTGGTTGTCGATCACCTTGGTCAGCCCGGAGTCGAAGATCGAGCTGTGCGGGTCGGTGACGATGTCACTCGAGACGATCGGCGCGTCGTAGTACTTGAGGATTCCTTTGAGCTTGCCCTCGGCGGCGGCCTTGAACGCCGAGTTGATCTCTTCGGCGCTAGCCGATTTGGACAAATCGGCGGTCAGGTCGGTAACCGAGCCGGTCGGAATCGGCACCCGCAGCGCATAGCCGTCCAGCTTGCCCTTCAGCTCGGGCAGCACCAGACCGATGGCCTTGGCGGCGCCGGTTGACGTCGGCACGATGTTGAGCGCGGCGGCGCGGGCGCGACGTAGATCTTTGTGCGGCCCGTCCTGCAGGTTCTGGTCCTGGGTGTAAGCGTGGATCGTGGTCATCAGGCCTTTGACGATGCCGAATTCGTCGTGCAGCACTTTGGCAAGCGGCGCAAGGCAGTTCGTCGTGCACGACGCATTGGAGATGATGTTCTGGCTGCCGTCGTACTTGTCGTCGTTGACCCCGAGGACGATGGTGAGGTCGGGGTCGGTGGCCGGCGCGGAGATGATCACCTTCTTGGCACCGGCGTCCAGGTGGCC
>DASQSQ010000468.1:0-4649 GCA_035642315.1 Mycobacterium sp. | reverse complement strand
CAACATCATCTACGCCCAGCAGTCGGGCATGGGCACCGTCGGCCGCTACGGCCGGTACCGTGCTGTCGGGCCGATTGCCGCTGCGCTGTCCGGGGTTTCGGAGATGTCGGGCCTGCCCGAGCCGGCGATGCCCGCTGGTTGGGGTTATTCCTACCTGGACTGGATCGGGGCGTACAGTTTTGCGGCCGCGATGCTCGCCGCGCTGCATCATCGGGACCGCACCGGCCGCGGGCAGTGGATCGACGCGTCGCAGACCGAATCGGGCATCTTCGTCGCTGGCGGGGCGATCCTGGACTGGTCGGCCAACGACCGGACGTGGGCGCGCACCGGCAATATGTCGGCCGACGGGCGCGCGTTCCCGCACGGGGTGTATCCGTGCCAGGGCACCGACCGCTGGTTGGCCATCGCGTGCGTCAGCGACGAGGAGCGCCGCGCGTTGGCCAAGGTGATCGGGGTGGACGCCGCCGGGCAGCGACTACTTACCCTCACCGCGGGAGCGCAGGCCGAGGCCGACGAGGTGGACGCGTTGATCACCCGGTGGACGCTCGGGCAGGACGCCTACACGGCGATGTACGAACTGCAGGCCGTCGGCGTCCCGGCCGGCGTATGCCAAGACGCTCACGACCGCTGCGACACCGACCCGCAGCTGCGTCATCTGCACTGGCTAACCGAGGTCAGCGGAACCAAGATCGGACGATGGCCGGTGGCCGAGGTGCCGGTCAAATTGTCCGAGACGCCCGCACACATCGGCGGGGTGCTCGACCGCGGGGCGCCGTGCTACGGCGAGGACAACGAGTGGGTGCTCGGCGAGCTGCTGGGCTACGGAAGGAGCGACATTGCGGAGCTGGAGGCCGACGGGGTCATCTAGTGTGACCAGCACGAGCGGAGGACCACCTTGTACGTCGAGGTGACGACCGGCCCGGCTGCGGTTTCGCTGAGCGACGAGGAGGATCTGACCCGGTTCAGCGTGCGCGTGCCCGAGGGCACTACCGCCGAATCGATCGCCGGCTCGCTGCAGGCCGCCGGCGCCGGCCGCCTCGACGGAGCCCAGGCCGCCATTAACGTGGACTGGCTGCGAGAGCACACTGCGGACCGGCCCGCGCAGTGGCAGGGCGATTTCGACAAGATGCTCGCGTATGCGGCATCCAAGGGCTGGATGGACGCGGCGGGCGCCGTGGTGAAAGCACACCGAAATCGTCTGAATATTGCCATGATTGCGCACCGCAGGCAGTTATCCCAGCAGATGGTCGCGAAGGCCGGGACCGTACCGGCCGCGTCCGCGCGCCGAGCGCGGCTTTGCCGTGCGGTTCAGTACCCGGTGTCGAGCAGCCGGCTCACGGTGCGGGGCCGGTGTGTAGCCGCGCCGTTGAGGCGCGCGCAACAGACGCGGGCGGCCGCGAGTCGTTGCGCGGCGTGCACGCGCTCGAGCCGGGTGACGTCGAACATGTCCGGGCTGCTGGGACGAACGCGAGCACCGCTGTATCGTCACGCCACCGGCCTCACCGAGGCGGGGTAGTTTACAAATTGGATCTCCGGATGTGCCTGGGACGAATCAACGCACATATTGACTAAATCAACGAATATATTGATTAAATCAACATCTGTATTGACGACGTGTATCGGCGCTTCTAGGGTTGGTGACATGGTGGGCAGCCTGGCTCAGGAGCGGCTTTCGGTGTGTCGGGTCTGTAACAAGGGCTGTGCGCTGGTCGCCGAGATCGTGGACGGGCGTCTGGTTACGATCCGCGGTGATCGTGATAACCCGCTGTATGTGGGCTACACCTGCCTAAAGGGGCGGGCGATGCCCGAGTACCTCAACAGCCCGGACCGCCTGTTGCACTCGGTCAAACGCACCCCGGACGGCGGCTTCGAGCCGATCCCGTTCGAACGGGCCCTGGACGAGATCGCGGTGCGGCTCGAGGCGATCCTCGAGGAGTCCGGGCCGCGTGCGGTGGCCACCTACTACGGCACGCAGATGCAGAACGTCCCGGTCCAGCCGGTCATGTACGCCTTCGCCGACGCGATCGGGACGCGGATGAACTTCGGCGCGCTCTCCGTCGACAAGCCCGGGCGTCCCATCGCTTGGGCGATGCTGGGGCGCTGGCAGGCACCGCAGCAGTGCTTCTCGGACCCGCGGGCAATCATGATGCTGGGAATCAACCCCCTCGTAACCGGGCTGGGCGGCCTGCCCAACGGACATCCCGGGAACTGGCTGGCCGAACGGCTGCGCTCCGGAACCCAGCTGATCGTCATCGACCCGCGGCGTTCGGACATCGCCAGGCGCGCCACGATCCACCTACAGCCCCGCCCCGGGCACGACATCCCGATCCTTGCGGCGATGCTCCACGTGATCCTGCAGGAGGGCCTCCACGACAAGGGTTTCACCGACGAGGACGTGCGCAACGTTGACGCACTGGCCGCAGCCGTGCGTCCCTTCGACGCCCGCGCCGTCGCCGAGCACGCCGGGATCGAGGCCGACGACCTCGTTCGGGCCGCCCGGGTCTTCGCGCGCGCCGGACGCGGCTACGTGGTCGCCGGAACCGGTCCGCACTTTGCCGGACACGGCACGCTGATGGAGTACCTCGCGCTCTGCATCGACACCGTCTGCGGGCACTGGCTCAAGGCGGGCGAGCAGGTCGACACCCTCGGTACCCTCGCCGCGCCCAAGGTCCCCAAAGCTCAGGCGGTTGATCCCGCGCCCGCCTACGGCTTCGGCGAACCGTCACGCGTCCGGGGGCTCGGCCTCACCCTCGCGGGCATGCCGAGCAGCACGCTCGCCGAGGAGATCCTCCTCGACGGACCGGGACGGGTCAGGGCGCTGTTCAGCTGCGGCGGCAACCCGGTCGCCGCGTTCCCCGACCAGTTGCAGACGATCGACGCGATGCGTCATCTCGACCTGCTCGTCCAGATCGATCCGTTCTTCTCACAGACGGCCGTCCTCGCCGACTACGTGATCGCGCCCCGCATGACCCCCGAGATGGCCGGGCACACCCAGAGGATCGAGTCCGCGAGCATGCACTACGCCACCGGGTACGGCTTCCCCGCCGACTATGCGCAGTACAGCGATCCGATCGTCGAGCCACCGGCCGGCTCGGAGGTCGTCGAGGACTGGGAGGTCTTTTACGGCCTGGCGCAGCGGCTCGGCCTGCCCCTGGTGGTCACGACGATCGGCGGCGAGAAGGTGCCGCTTGACATGCAGACCGCACCCCTACCGGACGACCTGGTGACGCTTTTGTCACGGGGATCCCGGGTGCCGCTCGATGAGCTGAAGCGACACCCGCACGGCGCGTTCTTCCCTGCCGATCCGCCCGTCGTCGTGGCGCCCAAAGAACCCGGCTGGACCGGACGGCTGGACGTCGGCAACACCGACATGCTCCGCGACCTCGCGGCGCACGTCCCGTCCCCCGACAAACCCGCAGATCCCACTTACCCGTTCCGGCTGCTGAACCGGCGGATGATGCACGTCGTGAACTCCGCCTACAACGCGCGCGGCGCGGCGGGGCACCCCAACGTCAACCCGGCCTTCCTGAACTCGACCGACCTCGCGGCACTGGATCTGGCCAGGGGGGACCTAATCGAGATCGAATCTCGACACGGCGTCATCCGCTCGATCGTGGACGTGGACGACGAACTGCTCAACGGGACCGTCTCGATGATGTTCGGCTTCGGCGGGCCGCCGGAGGACGATGCCCGCGTCCAGGAAATCGGCAGCAGCGTGGCCCGGCTGCTCAGCACGACCGATTTCTACGACCCGTATTCGGGGCAGCCGCTGATGAGCAACGTCCCCATCCGGATCCGCGCCGTCGGACCCACGTCATCGAAGTAGCGATGTGATAGTCGGGCGCACATGACCTACATCGATTAGGGCGGACCTGGGCTCATGTCGTATGTCATCCTCCAGCATTGCTGCAATGATGCGGCCTGCGTGTCCGCATGCCCCGTCGACTGCATTCATCCGCGTCCGGACGAGCCGTCCTACGCCACGACCGAAATGCTCTATATCGATCCCGAGATGTGCATCAACTGCGGGTCCTGCCAGGTCGCCTGCCCGGTCGATGCGATCCTTCCCGGCTGCGACCTCGGGTCCGATGAACTCGTGTTCTCGGAACTCAATGCCGCTTTCTATCGACATCAGTCACAACCGGCGACGTACTCCCTTAGCGTGCCTGACGCCCACACTGGGGTGACCGGCACCGTGCGGGAGCTGCGAGTGGCCGTCGTCGGGTCGGGACCGGCCGGCAGCTATGCGGCCCAGGAGCTGTTGTCGCGCCGTGACGTGTCGGTGCGCGTCGACATGTTCGAGCGTCTGATGACGCCGTGGGGGCTAGTGCGGTTCGGTGTGGCCCCTGATCATCTGGCGACCAAGGGTGTCACCGCTGGTTTCGAGCGGATGACGCGGCACCCCAGGTTCCGGCTGTGGCTAAACGTCGAAGTCGGTCGTGACATCTCACCTGAGCAGCTATCCGAGCGCTACCACGCGGTGATCTACGCGTTCGGGGCCATGAACACGCGGATGATGGGCATTCCCGGCGAGGACCTGCCGGGCAGTCACTCGGCCACCGAGTTCGTCGCCTGGTACAACGGGCATCCCGACTACGCTGATCGGGAGTTCGACTTCTCGGTGCAACGTGCCGTCGTGGTCGGCAACG
>DASQSQ010000467.1:0-2329 GCA_035642315.1 Mycobacterium sp. | reverse complement strand
AACCCCGACGGCTCAAATCCACAGCGGCTCAGCGATTTCAACGCCGACGATAATGCCCGCGTTTTCGGGCACAAGCCCGTGTATGCGACGACCGTGCAGACCGGCAACTGGAGTGCCGACCGGAGCTACTTCTACGGCGATGTGGAGACCAACCTGTTGAACTCCGACAGCGTCATCGCCCGGGTCACACTCACCTGCCACGGCTCGTGAGGCGCGGCGTCAGTCCCCTTGCTTGACCCAGGAATAGACGTACAAGGCCATCGCCGTCGCCAGCGCGAGCAACACCCACTGCACGAGGGCTTGGTCGATCATGGAACCGGGCGGTGGGGCGCCGGGAAGGATATTGCGCAGCGGAACGATCGCGAACAGGTTCGCCGCATACCAGGTGGCGAACGGCGGCACGAACTTCCGTCGGCCCATCGCCATCGGAATGGCCACCAACAGCGCCAGGGTAGGCAGGCTGATCAGCACCAGGATGATGCCCAGGTCGAAGATCAACGGGCCCTTGGCCCGCTGCAGGGTGAGCACCACACTGCTGGTGTTGTGGCTTCCGGTTTCGCTTTTATCGGTATTGCGCTGGACTTCGGCGTCCCAGCCGTCCATCGACCCGGTCACCTGGACAACAGCGGGTATTCGTTTGCGCTCGGCGCCGGCCCCGACGAACACATCGGCCGACTGTGGTTCGGTGCGGTAGGAGTCGAACGGCCAGCTGCCGGGATTGCCGTGTGCCTCGATCGTGGTGTTGACCTGCGCCGGCGCTCTACCTTTCGGGAATTGCAGGTCTCCCAGGTCGTTCGGTGGATACAGCCGCACGGCGATGTCGGTGTTCAGCTCGTCGAAGCGCTTGTCGTACAACGACTCGCCCGGATAGATGATCACGTTCACCGTGAGGCGATTGGTCGTGGGCTTCAGCTCTTGAAGGCGTATCTGCACCACCGTGTCGTCGGGCCCGGCCTGACTCAGGTCCAGTGGCGGCAGCGGACCCTCAGACTTTTGCAGTGCGCGGACGCCGACCAGCGATAGACCGTAGGTGGCGAAGAAGGCCAGCAGGATCGCCAAGCCGATGATGATGCCTCGTCGCGACTTCTTCTCCGCCGGCGGCGACGGCGGAGCTGTCGGCGGAGCTTCAGTCGTCATCGGTCGCTACCGGAAAGTCGTGACAGACGGCGCAGCACGCGCTCAGGTTAGCGAATGCCGGGGCCGACTGCGCAGCGAAATAACTTTGCCCGGCAAGACTCTAAAATCCCGTCACCCGTTGGCCATCCATCGGTAACTCGCCGTTCAAGATCGCTACGGACGCTGTCATTTCGTCGTCGCAACCAGGCGGCAGGCCGAGTCTTGACCAGTTAGTCTGATGTTTGTTTGCATGCGGGTTCCGGTAGCTGCAATTGTCAACACGAATCGAGTTCCGGGGTGAGGCAATCATCATGAAGCACAAGCGATTAGTCGCCGCTGCGAGTTTGCTGGCTGCAGGCAGCATCGTGCTGTCGGGATGCGAGGTCCCACACACGAGCACGGCCTACGCCAGCGAGGTGGTGAACTGCGGCGGCAAGGCGACGATCAACGCCAGCGGCTCGACCGCACAAGCCAATGCGATGAAATCGTTCGTCAGCGCGTACGCCAAGTCCTGCCCCGGGCACACGCTCAACTACACGCCGAACGGCTCGGGCGCCGGAATCAGCGACTTCCTCGCCGGCAAGACCGACTTCGCCGGATCGGACACTCCGCTGACCGACGACCAATACGGCCCCGCCAAGCAGCGCTGCGGCGGCAACGACGCGTGGAACCTGCCAGTGGTGTTCGGCCCGCTGGCCATTACCTACAACCTCTACAACATCGACTTTTTGGTGCTCGACGCGGACACGCTGGCTGGGATCTTCAACGGCAGCATCAAGCGCTGGGATGACCCCGCGATCACCGCGCTCAACGCATCCATGCCGCCGGAGGACATCAAGGTCGTCTACCGCAGCGATAAATCCGGTAGCACGGCCAACTTCCAGGCCTACCTGGCGGCCGCGGCCGGCGGCACCTGGACCCAGGGCACCGGCAAGGAGTTCAAAGGCGGCGTCGGCACCGGCGCCAAAGGCAACGACGGTACCTCGGCGATGGTGAAGAACACCGAGGGCGCGATCACCTACAACGAATGGTCGTTTGCCCAGGCGCAGCGGCTGTTCGCCGCCAGGATCGTGACCTCGGCCGGGCCGCATCCGGTGGCCATCAACCCTGACACGGTCGGTAAGGCCATCGCTGGCGCGACCATCGCGGGCCAGGGTAACAACCTGGTGCTGGACATCGCATCGTTCTACAAACCCACTCAATCCGGCGCCTA
>DASQSQ010000466.1:0-3834 GCA_035642315.1 Mycobacterium sp. | reverse complement strand
TACCACGGCGAACGTTTCGCCACAGCGCAGCATCCATTGCAGGCGCAAGGCTACGCGGTCCTTGTCGGTTTGCTCTGCGAACGTCTTCGTGATGAACAAAGAACTCGTTGAGATTCGCCAAGGCGCGGATCCACCCGATGCGGAAGAACCCGACGGGCGGGCCGGAACGGATCCGCCTGACCAGCCACGCAAAGTCCCTGCGCCGCGCCAATCCGGCCCTGCGCCGCTCGGCGAAGCGTCCGAAAGGGCCGGGTAGGACCAGGCAAGGGCCGGCGACCAGATCGTGTTCTCGCAACACGAGGTGGGCGGCGAGATCATGAGCAGTCCAGCCGTCTAGCAGGGTGGGAACCGAAGGGCCGAGCTCACCGAAGAGATCACAGAGCTCAAGGCGTTCCTGGGTATCTAGCGGAACCATGAACGCTTGGGCGTCGGCGGCCGGCGAGACGCATAGGGCCACGGTTGATTTCGCTCCGGAATCGAACTGGCACGGGCTTGTTTCAGCTGCGTCCACAGCTGTTGGCGCAGCTCGTCCAGGTCTGGATCGGTCCACCGGTTGCGCGACTCGGTCGGATCGGCGGTCAGATCGTACAGCTCCCACTGGTCATCGAGCGGGCTCATCCGATACGCCTCTCCACCAAGCCCATTCGCCGCGAGATGACGAACCCCCGGCTCGGTCCAGGTGCCCGGATCGTCGAACGTGCGTACCAGTTTCCATAGGTGGCCGTCGACGTTGACCACCAGTCCTTCAAAGTTCGACGCGACGTGTGCGGGCACCCGGATACGCAGCGGCGCAGGCGGATTCGTCGTCCGTCCCAACTGCCGCGCAAAACCCGAGGCACCGGTGTCGCCCTCGAGCATGTTGTCGCGGGTCATGATGTACACGGCGCGGGTGTCGTCGGCCGGTGCCCCGTCCACGACCGGCATCAGGTCGCGGCCCGGCAACGGGTGCACCTCGGAGAACGACTCGGCCAGCGTGGCGGCCGCCGCCTCGACGTCGACGCCGGCCGCGGCGAGCAGGGTCGGCACCAGGTCGACATGCGACGTCGGTGCGGTGACCGTCCGCGGCTGGGTGGCCCCCGAACCGATCCGTGCGATCACGAACGGCACCCGGGTGGCCTCGTCGTAAAGGTTGAACCACTTCTGATGCAGCCCGCCGTGCGCGCCGAGCAGGTCGCCGTGATCCGACGTGCGCACCAGCACCGCGTTGTCCGATCCGCCTTCGGTGACCGTCCGGCGGACCCGGTCGATCGGCCCGTCGACCTCGGCGTGCAGCCGGTAGTACAGGTCGCGGTAGCGCTGCGCGTTGCGGTCGTAGCGCTGTTCGATCGCCCGCGCCGGTCCGTAGCCGGAGTAGTAGGCCTCCCGGAACGCGATCTGCGCGGCCGGCTTGGTGGCCAAGTCCTCATCGGCGGTAGGCGCCGCGGGCACATGCGGCGGATCCAGCCGTGACGGCTGCAATGGGCTGCGGCGCACCCACGTCGGGAACAACACGATGTCGTGCGGGTTGACGAAGCTGGCCACCAACAGGAAGGGACGCTGCGCGTCCGGCTCGCCGGCCCGACGGCGGGCATAGCGGTCGATGAGCCACGTGACGACGCGGTCGGCGATCAGTGGGTCGCGGCGCACACCGGCATCGGCCAGCCCCGCGCCGTGCGGCTCGGGGCCAACCCATCCCGAGAAGCCAAACGGCGCAAGGGGATCGGCGTCGCGATAACGCTGCACCGCCGCGTGGTCGACGAGGCCGTCGTCGTCGTTGGTGGCCAACGCTCGCCCGTCGGCGTCGTGCAGATCGGCGTGCGAGATGTGCCATTTGCCGTCGTAGTGGGTGTCGTAACCCGCCGCACGGAACCAGTTGCCCAACGTCGGCACCTCGCCTTGGCGTAGCCAGCGCATCCGCGAGTCATCGAACGTCTTGCCGATACCGTCGGTCTGGGTCACGCCATGCAGGTCGGGGTAGTGGCCGGTGAAAATGGTTGGGCGACTGGGCACGCAGGCCAGTGAGCCGGTGTAGTGCCGCGCGAAGCTCACGCCGTGTTCGTCGAACCATTTCCGGCCGGACAGCGTTCGATCGCGCCAGGCGCGCAGCTTGCGTGACTCGTATGGCGGGACTGCGCGTTCCTCATCGGTCATCAGAATGACGATGTCGGGCCGATCAGGCACGAGCCTTCTCCGATCGCTTGGCCAGCCCGGCGAGCATCACGTCGGACTGTCGCCCCTGAATGCGGCACACCGCGCGTTCAATCAGCTTCTGCATTGGGCCAGTACCGATTTCGACCGTACTGGTCAGGGTCACAACGGTGTGGCCGTCTTGGACGCGTCGCAGCGTCCACCTGTTGTGTAAACGATGCAGGCGCTTGGGCAGGCCTTTGACGTCGTAGCCAAGTGCCCACGTCGGGTCGAACTCGGTGATCCGCTCCACCAGGGCATTGCGGCCGATCTGGACTCGCCGAGTGGTACCGACGTGCTTGATCCTGTTATTGAGGATGCAGGAGTGATCGACATTGTCCGCCCACGAACTGATCGAGCCGAAGTCGGCGAGGACGTCCCAGACTTCCTTGGGCTCAGCCGCGACGGTGCGGCTACGGGCTATCTCGGCCACCGGATCACCGTACGCGGCGAGCAGAGTGATTGTGCTGCGATGGACGATTAGGCCGACCTAGCCCGACACACTTAACGCGGCGCTAGCATGTCCTTCCATCCGTTGTCTCCCGTTTTGCTCGAATCGTCGACCGCGTACTTCACCCCGTCCGGACCAGTCAGTTCACCGCTCTGCGGGCTGTAGACCGCCATGGGCGGCCCGCCGGGAACGTAGACGCAGGGATTGGGTTGTTGCCCATTGCATTCCACCGTGCCCGAACCCGGCCGCTGTAGCGGATCGCTAATGGGCGGCGGTGTCTGCCCGCCTGGCGGCAGGCTGTCGGCGGGCGCCGGGTTCAGGCCGTTGTTGACCGACGGCGCCGGTATCACGTGGCCGGGGTCTACCGGCTGATCGCAGCGGCCGCCCGGTCCCGGGCAATTCCGGATCTGGTTGGGATCGCCGTACCACGGGTTGGTGCCTGCCGGAACGTACGGTTTGGGGTCGCGGCACTCCCGCGGCGTCGCCGCGCGTTTACCGGGGACATCGACACACGGAATGTTGCGGGCCCCGCGCACGTCGTTGGCCGGGGTGTCCTGCGGAATCTTGCAGTACAGGCCAGACGGCACCGCCCGGGGACTGGTGTCCGCCGGCGACCGCCACTCCGATGCCGGCAGGAAGCCAGTCAAACACGGCGGCGGCTGATTGATTGTCAACGTGAGGTCCTGCAAAGCCTCACCCCGGTACGTCCCGAGGACCGTCTGCGCGCTCGAGGCACCGCTCGGCAAGTACACCAGCATTTGCTCGACGCCCTTGTGGTAGCGCTTGAGCATCTCGAGCACGATCTCGAGATTCGCCAATGTCTGTGGCAGCGAGTCGCGGACGTCGTTGAACACCGAGTTGACCTGATCCGCGGTCGGTGCCCCTTGGTTGAGGATGCTTTGCACGTGCTGGTCGTTCTGCGCAGTCTGCGCGGCAAGGACATTCAGGTTGTGCGACCAGCGTTTGATCGCTGCGCTCGAGTCGACCTGGCTGTCCAGGATCGGTGCGGAATTGTCGATGATGTCGTCGATATCGGAGATGTTGGTCTTGAAGTCACCGGCGATCGCCTGAGTCGCGTCGACCAACCGCTGCAACGCGGGGCCCAGCCCACCGACCGCTTCGGCTGTCTCGTCGAGCAACTGGCTGATCTTCTCCTTAGGCAGCACGGCCAGGCCGCGGTTCGCGGCGTCCAGCGCCGGCCCAATGTCGGCGGGCAC
>DASQSQ010000465.1:0-5577 GCA_035642315.1 Mycobacterium sp. | reverse complement strand
CGCGAAGCCCCGACCGTGCGGCTACGTCGGCCCGGCGCACCGTCGGCGCGGCCACGCAGGCCGCGGCGCAAACGGGCGTGGGGGCAACTGATTTCGCTGACTTTGGTCCTGGTCGTTCTGGTGATCAGCGCCGGCGTTTTGGGCGGGACGCTGTGGCTGGAGACGGCGCTGCACCGTGAACCGGTGCTGACGGACTACCCCGGCCGGCCGGCGCCCGGGCGGGGTAGCACCTGGCTGCTGGTCGGCTCGGACAGCCGGCAAGGGCTCACCGTGCAGCAGCAGCAGGCGCTGGCGACCGGCGGCGATACCGGCAACGGCCGGACCGACACCATGCTGCTGGTCCATGTGCCGGCGATCGGGTCACGCACGCCAACGACGATGGTGTCCATACCGCGTGACTCGTACGTGCCTATTCCCGGCTACGGGCGCGACAAGATCAACGCGGCGTTCGCGATGGGCGGAGCGCCGCTGCTGGCCCAGACCGTCGAACAGGCCACCGGACTGCGCCTCGACCACTACGCCGAGGTCGGGTTCAGCGGGTTCGCCGGGCTGGTCGACGCCCTCGGCGGGATCACCGTCTGTCCGACGGCGCCGATGAACGATCCACTTGCCGGCATCGACCTACCGGCCGGGTGTCAGAAGCTGGACGGCCGCGACGCGCTCGGCTACGTCCGCTCTCGGGACACTCCGCGCGCCGACCTCGACCGGATGGTCAACCAGCGGCAGTTCATGTCGGCGGTGCTGCACCGCGCCGCCAGTCCCGCGGTGTGGCTCAACCCATGGCGGTGGTATTCGGTGGCGCGTGCGGCGGTCGGCGCCCTGACCGTCGACCACGGCGACCACGCCTGGGACATGGCGCGGCTGGGCTGGGCGCTGCACGGGTCCACCATCGCGTTGACCGTCCCGATCGGCGAATTCACCGGCAGCGACGTCGGCTCGGTCGTGGTGTGGGACCACGAGAAGGCGGCCCAACTGTTCGACGCGCTGGCTGCCGACCAGCCGGTGCCGGCGGCTGTCCTCGGCGACCGACCGTAGCGATTCGCAGGCCGATTACGGCGGGGGCAACGTCAGCACGCTGAAAGAAATGCCCGAAACGGTTCTATTAATTTATTCAACGTAGCCTTTCTTTACTTAGGCAAAGCTGGCCTGAGTAAGTATTACCTTGGGTGACAGACGTTTTGAGCTGCGATAGCGTGGTCGTCATGAACGATCGGGATGCCCACAAAACGAAATTCCACGCATTATTGCAGGAACAGATCTACCACGAATTCACCAACGCTCAGCAGTATATTGCGATGGCCGTTTACTTCGACGGCGCCGAATTGCGTCAGCTTGCGAAACACTTTTACGCCCAAGCCCTCGAGGAGCGTAATCACGCGATGATGCTGGTGCAGTATTTGCTCGACCGCGACGTGCGCGTCGAGATCCCCGGGGTGGACGAGGTGCGCAATCAGTTCGACACCCCACGGGATGCGCTGGCGTTGGCGCTCGAGCAGGAGCGAGCGGTCACCGAACAGGTCAGCAGGCTGGCGGCCACCGCCCGCGACGAAGGCGACTACCTGGGCGAACAATTCATGCAGTGGTTCCTCAAGGAGCAGGTCGAAGAGATGGCGCTGATGACGTCGTTGGTGCGGGTCGCCGATCGCGCCGGGGCGAACCTGTTCGACCTGGAGAACTTCGTCGCGCGGGAAATCGCCTCACCGCAGGCTGCGTCCCCTGCGCCGGCGACCGCCGGGGGCCGGCTCTAGCGGGCGACTAGTCCAGGTCGGCGCCGGTCGGGCCCTCGTCGAGCCACGCTTTGGCCCGGCCGGGATGGTTGGTGGCCAGCCACGCCACGCCCACGTCCCGGCAGAAGATGACGTCCTCGTAGGCGTCCGGCGTCCAGCAGTACAGGGCCCGGCCCTGCGCGGCCGCCCGGTCGACGAGCTCGGGGTGGTCGCGAAGGGTGGCCAGCGAGGGCCCGACCGCGGTGGCCCCGATAGTGCTGGCCGCACTGCTGCTGAGATATCGATGACTCCTGCCGAGCAGCACCGTGGGCAGCAGCGGCGCCGCCCGCCGAACCCGCCACAGCGCGGAGGCGGAAAACGACATCACCACCGCGCGCGACCGGTCCGCGGACGCCGGTGCGGCGATGCCGAAGCGATGCAGCAGCGCCAACACCTTGCTTTCCACCAGTGCGCCGTACCGGACGGGATGCTTGGTCTCGATGAATAGCTTCACCGGCCGCTTCCAGTCCAGCACCAGTCCGACAAGGGCGTCCAAGGTCAACAGGCCGGTATTGCCGTGGGCGCCGTCGGCTCGCCAACTGCCATGCCAAGCCCCGTATTCCAGCTCGCGTAGCTGGGCCAGCGTCATCGTGCTGACCAGACCGGCGCCGGTCGACGTTCGGTCAAGTCGGCGATCGTGCACACAGACCAGGTGACCGTCCCGGGTGAGCCGGACATCGCATTCCACGCCGTCGGCGCCCTCTCGGAGCGCGAGATCGTATGCGGCCAAAGTGTGTTCGGGCCGAGCGCCCGACGCACCGCGGTGGGCCACCACGAACGGGTGCCGAGAGACCACGTCGTCGGCCCGCGTCATGCCACTATGCTGCCGGTTCCTCCCCCGACAACTCAACTGCTGGAGCCGATCCCGCTGCGACGGCTTCGGCCCCTGCATCGTCGGCTATCACCACCCAGCGATGGGCGGGCCGCTCGACCGGTTTGCGCTCAAAGCCCCCGAACAGCCGCTCGGTCGCAAACGCGGCGACCAATGCCAGCAGGTAGGCCACGATGATGGCCACCGTGTTGTTGGCGATGCCCTGGGCGTCCTGCGCCCCGCTGGTAATCGATGCGAAGACCGACGTCACGCTGCTGAGCAGCCACAGCAACCACCATCCCCAGATCAGTCCGCGCAGCTGGCTGTAGTTGTCCTCGGTTTTGGCCAGCTCGATGACGTAGACCAGAGACCACACCCCGGCGAGCAGCGGCAGGCAACTCATCACCACGCAGCCGGACATCAATGCCCAGCTGGCTGAATGACCGGTGGTGACCCGGACCACGGCAAACGTGATGGCCAGCGCCATCGCCGCCGACGGCGGGAGCAGGCAGCCGGCCCGCAACGCCCGCGGCGTACGGGTCTCCGATCTGCCGCGATGCGCGAAAGCCGCGGCGCGACGTGCGATCAACCATTGCGTCAGCACCACGGCGTAAGCGATCACCGCCGCGATCGCAGCCAGGCTGGCCAGCACGCTCAGCAGCGCCGCGGCGTCGGCCACCAGCCAATTCAGCAACATGTTGCGGTTGATGATCAGCAACAGATACCGCATCAGATGAACCAGGGCCGCAATGCCCAGCGCCAGCGCGGTCGCGAAGAACGCTCCATGCACCCGGCTGGCCGGCGGCGCTTGCCGCACCGTCGAACCCGGCCTGCCGCCGTCGCGCTCGACGCGGTCTTGCAGACCCCAGCGCGGTATCACCGGGTATCGCGGCGTCGGCCCGAGCGGTCGCCGCCGACGACGTGGCGGTGGGGGCGGGCCGGGGCGCACGGCAATCCAGCGGTAGCCCGGTGGCAACCGCGGCGCCGACGTTAGCCGTGGGCCGGGACCCCGGCGCGGATCGAAGTCGGGGGTCTCCGACGACGGCGCGAGCAGTCTGCCGCGGCAGCGCGGGCACCACTCACGCTGGCGGTCACGGACATTCCAGCGTGTGCCGCACTGGGAGCACACTTGAATCACCGCATCAGCCTAACCGTCAAAACCGGCTGCTCGGCGCCGGTGCGGGTGGGACGGCCGGTCAGACGCTGCCAGCGCCGCCGTCATCGGTGACCACCGGGCGTCCGGCGTTTGCCCATGCCAGCATCCCGCCACTGACGTTGACGGGCTCATACCCGTTGCCGGCCAGGAATTGCGCGACTTTCTGCGAACGCCCGCCGGCCTTGCAGATGACGTACAACGTCGCCTGTGGGTCGATCTCGTTGAGCCGGGCCGGCACCTCACCCATCGGGATGTGCCGGGCGTCTGCGGCGTGACCGCGCTGCCACTCGTCGTCCTCACGCACATCCAGCAACACCGTCCCCGGCCCGAATTCGGCGGGCAGGCCGGCGACATCCGTCTGTGCGACCACAGGTTCACTGTCCATGACCTAGATCTTGGCATGGGCCAACCCGCCGCGAAGCGGACCCCATTCAGCTACCAAGCGGTATCCACAGTTTCCACAGGTTTATCCACAACCGGCGACCGGGTGTCGGGCGCATCGAACGCGGGTCAATACACCCGACGGCTCTACAACTGTGGATAACACCGTGCGGAATCCGCGTCGCGATCGACTGCTCCGCCGGACGCTTAGCGAATTCTTAACGCGCGCCAGCCGACGCGCCGCGTCCGCCGTATGGGGTATGTCACAACCAATCCGCTCGGCGGACCACCCGCCCGTCCTGTCCGGACGGCGCCGATCGCCGTTCGGCCGCCCTCGCCGCTCAGCAAAAAAGTGCTGCTCAGCGACCCGCTTTTCGTTCAATTTTCCCGCCGGTTCGCCAAGGGGTTATGATCGCGACCACTGGAGTAGTTGTGACTCATCTCACTTGGGGGAGAGTTTGGACGCACAGGTCGACTTGCAGGTCGGAGCCATCCGATGACAACGCAACCGATCGGGCCGCAGCCGGCGGGTTCTTCGTCGCGCTGGTATACCGATTCGCCCACGTGCAATCGCTCCTACTTGCTCGCCGGTTTGCGCGCCGGCCTGATCGCGCTGGTTTTGCTGGCGGTGCTCGCCGTCATCGTTTGGTTCTGACATCCCGCCGCGGGGTATTCACGCCGCGCACTCGTTCTTGCGGTGCACGCGGCGATGGAGCAGGGTTGACATGGTTGACCAACCCACGCCGCCGCCCCGCTGACAGCCTGCGAGTGGAGCGTTTGAATTAGATCGGCAACGATCTTCGAAGGAAGGTATCTGAGTGACTGAATACACTTTGCCCGACCTGGACTGGGACTACGGAGCATTGGAGCCGCATATCTCGGGTCAAATCAACGAGCTTCACCACGACAAGCACCACGCCACCTACGTCAAGGGCGCCAACGATGCCGTCGCCAAGCTGGAAGAGGCGCGCGCAAAGGAGGACTTCTCGGCCATTCTGCTGTACGAGAAGAACCTCGCGTTCAATCTGGCCGGCCACGTCAATCACAGTCTGTGGTGGAAGAACTTGTCCCCCAACGGTGGTGACAAGCCGACCGGTGAGCTCGCGGCAGCCATTGATGACGCCTTCGGGTCATTCGACAAGTTCCGCGGTCAGTTCACCTCGGCGGCCACCACCGTGCAGGGTTCGGGCTGGGCGGCACTGGGCTGGGACAGCCTCGGCCAGAAGCTGTTGGTATTCCAGGTCTACGACCACCAGACCAATTTCCCGCTCGGTATCGTTCCGTTGCTGGTGCTCGACATGTGGGAGCACGCCTTCTACTTGCAGTACAAGAACGTCAAGGCCGACTTCGCCAAGGCATTCTGGCATGTCGTGAACTGGGAAGATGTGCAGTCGCGGTACTCGGCAGCGACGTCGAAGGCCAAGGGGCTTATCGCCGGCTGACTTTAGTTGAATTCGCCCGTT
>DASQSQ010000464.1:0-8143 GCA_035642315.1 Mycobacterium sp. | reverse complement strand
GCCGCCGCGCGTGGAACTAGCCTCAACCGCCGCTACACGTTCGACACGTTCGTCATCGGTGCCTCCAATCGATTCGCGCATGCCGCCACTCTGGCGATCGCCGAAGCACCCGCCCGTGCTTACAACCCCCTCTTCATCTGGGGAGAGTCCGGTCTCGGTAAAACCCACCTCCTACACGCGGCCGGCAATTACGCGCAACGACTGTTCCCAGGCATGCGAGTCAAGTACGTCTCAACCGAGGAATTCACCAACGACTTCATCAACTCGCTGCGTGACGATCGCAAGGTCGCTTTCAAACGCAGCTACCGCGATGTCGATGTCCTGTTGGTCGACGACATCCAATTCATCGAAGATAAAGAAGGTATCCAGGAAGAGTTCTTCCACACTTTCAAT
Organism: Mycobacterium sp.; assembly: GCA_035642315.1. Lineage (GTDB taxonomy): Bacteria > Actinomycetota > Actinomycetes > Mycobacteriales > Mycobacteriaceae > Mycobacterium. Next base: position 7,750 of record DASQSQ010000464.1, on the reverse strand, counting down.
ACGCTGCATAACGCCAACAAGCAGATCGTCATCTCCTCCGACCGACCGCCCAAACAGTTGGCCACGTTGGAAGACCGGCTGCGGACCCGGTTCGAATGGGGCCTGATCACCGACGTGCAGCCGCCGGAGCTGGAGACACGCATCGCCATTCTGCGTAAGAAAGCTCAGATGGAACGCCTGGCGGTGCCCGACGATGTGCTCGAGCTGATCGCCAGCAGCATCGAACGCAACATCCGCGAACTCGAAGGCGCGCTCATCCGCGTCACCGCGTTCGCGTCATTGAACAAGACTCCGATCGACAAGGCGCTCGCGGAAATCGTGCTGCGCGACCTAATCGCCGACGCCAGCACCATGCAGATCAGCGCGGCCACCATCATGGCGGCCACCGCGGAGTACTTCGACACCACGGTCGAGGAACTGCGCGGCCCGGGTAAGACCCGAGCCCTGGCGCAGTCCCGGCAGATCGCAATGTATCTGTGCCGCGAGATGACCGACTTGTCGCTGCCGAAGATCGGGCAGGCCTTCGGCCGCGACCACACAACCGTGATGTACGCGCAGAAGAAGATCCTCTCGGAAATGGCCCAACGACGCGAAGTCTTCGATCACGTCAAGGAACTCACCACCCGCATTCGACAGCGGTCCAAGCGCTGAGCGCCAGCTCAGACACCACAAACGCCAAAAAACTTTAGCCACTGCCAACCCACCAGTCACAGCGCGGCTTGTGGATATGCCTGTGGGCAACTTGCTTGCGCTCCTCCCCCGCCATCCACGCCGCGTGCACAACCACGGCTGATCCCCAACCGCTACACACAAAGCACACAACCATGCACTCGTCATCCACAGTCGGCCAACTCGCTTCAGCAGGACGGACGTCACGCTGTCCCCAACGTGCACAGGCCTTAATACTGTTACTGAGATATCTCCGTAGTTTGGTCTTGGAAAAGGCGCCTGGGGACGGGGTGTTCCACACCGGCACATCAACACCCAAACACCCCGAGTGTCATTGATTCCGATTAGCTTTCAAGATGGCGCTCGAGGCTCTACGGTTGTGGTTCGACTGCCGTTCGGGTCGTCGAGGCGGGTTACGGGCAGAGGCGTCCGTCAGCGGGAACATCGCACTCCACCGGGGGGAGGAGCCGCTGAAGTTGGCCTTGTTGTTCGAGGTAATGAAGGGACGCAATGAAGGTGGCGACGACCACAGTCGGTGTGACCGATTTGAAGTTTCGCTTAGTGCGCGAAGACTTCGCTGATGCGGTGGCATGGGTGGCGCGGACGCTGCCAGCTAGGCCTACGGTGCCAGTGCTCGCCGGTGTGTTGCTGACCGGCTCGGACGACGGTTTGACCATCTCCGGATTCGACTACGAAGTTTCCGCCGAAGTACGCCTTGCGGCCGAAATCGCCTCTCCGGGAACAGTTTTGGTGTCAGGTCGGCTATTGTCAGATATCACCCGGGCGTTGCCCAATAAACCCGTTGACGTGCAAGTGGAAGGCACCAGGGTTTCGTTGAGCTGCGGAAGTGCAAGATTTTCGCTGCCGACGATGGCCGTCGAGGACTACCCGACGCTCCCGGCGTTGCCCGAAGAGACCGGCGCGTTGTCCGCGGATCTGTTCGCCGAGGCGATCAGCCAGGTCGCGGTGGCGGCCGGCCGCGACGACACGTTGCCGATGCTGACCGGGATCCGGGTTGAGATTTCCGGTGAAGCAGTCGTGTTGGCTGCCACCGACCGGTTCCGGTTGGCGGTTCGTGAGTTGACCTGGTCAGCGGCCGGAGCCGATGTCGAGGCCGCCGTGCTGGTGCCGGCCAAGACTCTGGCCGAGGCGGCCAAGACCGGAACCGACGGCGCCGAAGTGCACTTGTCATTGGGGTCCGGACAGACCGTCGGCAAAGACGGACTGCTCGGAATCAGTGGCAACGGGAAGCGCAGTACGACGCGGCTGCTGGATGCGGAGTTCCCCAAGTTCCGCCAACTGCTGCCCACCGAACACACCGCGGTGGCCACGATCGGTGTGGCGGAGTTGACCGAGGCGATCAAGCGTGTCGCGCTGGTTGCTGATCGCGGTGCACAGGTTCGGATGGAATTCTCGGGCGATATGCTGCGACTGTCGGCCGGTGCCGACGATGTCGGCCGGGCCGAAGAGGACGTGGCGGTTGATTTCGCCGGCGAACCACTCACGATCGCCTTCAACCCGACATACCTGACCGACGGGCTGGGGTCGCTGCACTCTGAGCGGGTGTCGTTCGGCTTCACCACGCCGAGTCGACCCGCGGTGCTGCGGCCGGCCGGTGACGGCGACCCAGCGGCGGGCGATAACGGACCTTTCCCGGCGGTTCCGACCGACTACGTCTATCTGTTGATGCCGGTCCGTCTTCCTGGTTAGCGGTTAGGTGTACGTCCGACAGTTGGGTTTGCGGGATTTCCGGTCGTGGGCACACGCCGAGCTTGAACTGACGCCGGGGCGAACGGTGTTCGTCGGACCCAATGGCTATGGAAAGACGAATCTCGTTGAAGCGCTGTGGTATTCGTCGACTTTGGGCTCGCATCGAGTAGCGACGGACGCACCGCTGATTCGGGTCGGCGCGCCGCGGGCGGTGGTCTCGACAATCGTGGTGAATGAAGGCCGCGAATGTGCCGTCGACCTGGAGATCGCAGCGGGGCGGGCCAACAAAGCGCGGTTGAATCGGTCACCGGTGCGCAGTCCGCGCGAGGTCATCGGTGTGCTCCGGGCCGTGTTGTTCGCGCCGGAGGACTTGGCCCTGGTCCGCGGAGACCCGTCGGATCGGCGCCGCTACCTCGACGACCTTGCCGCCGTGCGCCGACCGCGGGTCGCCGCTGTGCGGGCTGACTATGAAAAAGTTCTGCGCCAGCGCACCGCGCTTCTGAAATCGGCGTCCGGCGCGCGATTTCGCGGTGACCGCGGTTCCCTTGACACGCTTGACGTTTGGGACGGGCATCTGGCCGCCCATGGTGCAGAGCTGATGGCCGCCCGGATCGATCTGGTGAACGAGTTGGCACCCGAGGTGCAGAAGAGTTATCAGCTGCTGGCGCCGTCGTCGCGGCCGGCGGCGATCAGTTATCGCGCCAGCGTCGACGTCGAGTCCGACGCCGCGGATGTCGAAGGGTTGCGCACCGCGCTGCTGGCCCAGATGGCCCAGCGCCGGGACGCCGAACTGGAGCGCGGCGTGTGCCTGGTTGGTCCGCACCGCGACGACCTCGAGCTACGGCTCGGTGAGCAACCCGCGAAAGGCTTTGCCAGTCATGGTGAAGCGTGGTCGATGGCGTTGGCGTTGCGGTTGGGGTCCTATGAACTGTTGCGGGCAGACGGCAGCGATCCGGTGCTGTTACTCGATGATGTCTTCGCCGAACTCGACACCGCCCGCCGGGCGGCGCTGGCCGCGGCGGCGGCGTCGGCAGAGCAGGTGCTGGTGACGGCGGCGGTCCTCGACGACATCCCCCGCGACTGGGATGCCGAGCGAGTGACCATCGCGCTGCATGACGGCGACAGTGGACCGGTCTCGGAGGTGCAGAAGTAGATGGAGGGCGACGTGTCGGACGCCGGACCTCCCGAGCGGTTGAGCGGGCTGCCGGGGATGGACCTGGTGCGGCGCGCGTTGGAAGAGGCTCGCGGCGCTGCTCGCACACAAGGCAAGGATGTGGGGCGCGGCCGTCGGCTGCCGCCCACTCGCCGCGTTGCCGGCGCCGGAAGCCGCCGGCGGTGGTCCGGCCCCGGCCCGGACGGCCGTGATCCGCAGCAGCTGGGCAGCATCGCCCGCGACGTGGCGAAGAAGCGCGGCTGGTCGTCGCGGGTGGCCGAAGGCGCGGTGTTCGGCCAGTGGCCGACTGTGGTTGGTGAACACATCGCCGAGCACGCGATTCCGACCGCACTGCGCGACGGAGTGCTGAGCGTGTCCGCGGAATCGACGGCCTGGGCGACCCAGCTGCGCATCATTCAGGCGCAAGTGCTGGCGAAGATCGCGGCCGCGGTCGGCGACGGCGTGGTGACCACGTTGAAGATCACCGGCCCGGTCGCGCCGTCGTGGCGGAAGGGACCGCTGCACATCGCCGGACGAGGGCCTCGTGACACCTATGGGTGAGCGACGGGGCGATTCGCTCAGGGCCGTCACAAGGCGGAAAACTGGCTCGTCAAGCGTCAGGACGCAGCCCAGAGCGAGAAATTCCGCACACGGCGCAGATAGCTGTGCAGAAACGCCCTCGCAGAATCGGTCCGAGGCCGTCTTGACGGTAGACTGACGGAGAACCAGCGCAGAGTCATCTGACTGCCCGCGCGCAACCCCAAGGAGAGCCTTCCGACTGTGGCTGCCCAGAAGAAGAATCAGAAAGAGTACGGGGCCGACTCGATCACGATCTTGGAGGGGCTGGAAGCAGTCCGCAAACGCCCCAGCATGTACATCGGCTCGACCGGTGAGCGCGGATTGCACCACTTGATTTGGGAGGTCGTCGACAACTCGGTCGACGAGGCGATGGCCGGCTACGCCGACACCGTCGACGTCAAGATCTTGGAGAACGGTGGCGTCGAGGTTGCCGATAACGGACGCGGTATCCCGGTCGCCACGCACGCCACCGGCGTTCCCACTGTCGACGTGGTGATGACCCAACTCCATGCCGGCGGCAAGTTCGGCGGCGACGACAGCGCCTACGCGGTGTCCGGTGGTCTGCACGGTGTGGGCGTGTCGGTGGTCAACGCACTGTCCACTCGACTCGAGGTCGAAATATCCACCGACGGCTTCGAGTGGTATCAGACCTACGACCACTCCGAGCCGGGCACCCTGAAGCAAGGCGACAAGACCAAGAAAACGGGTACGACGGTGCGGTTCTGGGCCGACCCGGGAATCTTCGAAACAACGAATTATGACTTCGAGACCGTGGCCCGCCGGCTGCAAGAGATGGCGTTCCTCAACAAGGGTTTGACCATCAACCTCAGCGACGAGCGCGTCGCCGCCGAAGAAGTGGTCGACGAGGTCGTCAGCGACACCGCTGAAGCGCCCAAGTCGGCACTCGAAAAGGCCGCGGAATCGACTGCGCCACAGAAGGTTAAGCACCGTACGTTCCACTATCCCGGTGGTCTGGTCGACTTCGTCAAGCACATCAACCGCACCAAGAACCCGATCCACAGCAGCATCGTCGATTTCTCCGACAAGGGTCCGGGTCATGAGGTCGAGATCGCGATGCAGTGGAACGCCGGCTATTCGGAGTCGGTGCACACCTTCGCCAATACCATCAACACCCACGAGGGCGGAACCCACGAGGAGGGCTTCCGCGCGGCGTTGACGTCGGTGGTCAACAAGTACGCCAAAGACAAGAAGCTGCTGAAAGACAAGGACCCCAACCTCACAGGTGACGATATCCGCGAGGGCCTGGCCGCGGTCATCTCGGTCAAGGTCAGCGAGCCGCAGTTCGAGGGCCAGACCAAGACCAAGCTGGGCAACACCGAGGTCAAGTCGTTCGTACAGAAGGCCTGCAACGAGCGGCTGTCGCACTGGTTCGAGGCCAACCCCGCCGACGCCAAGACCGTGGTGAACAAGGCGGTGTCGTCGGCGCAGGCCCGCATCGCCGCCCGCAAGGCGCGAGAGTTGGTGCGGCGCAAGAGTGCAACCGACCTGGGCGGGCTGCCCGGGAAGCTCGCCGACTGCCGCTCCACCGACCCGCGCAAATCGGAACTATATGTGGTGGAAGGCGATTCGGCCGGCGGCTCGGCCAAAAGCGGCCGGGACTCGATGTTCCAGGCGATCTTGCCGCTGCGCGGCAAGATCATCAACGTCGAGAAGGCCCGCATCGACCGGGTGCTGAAGAACACCGAGGTGCAGGCGATCATCACCGCGCTCGGCACCGGAATCCACGACGAGTTCGACATCACCAAGCTGCGGTATCACAAGATCGTGCTGATGGCAGACGCCGACGTGGACGGCCAGCACATCTCCACGCTGCTGCTGACCCTGTTGTTCCGGTTCATGCGCCCGCTGATCGAGAACGGGCACGTGTTCTTGGCGCAACCGCCGCTGTACAAGCTGAAGTGGCAGCGTAGCGATCCCGAGTTCGCCTACTCCGACCGGGAACGCGACGGCTTGATCGAGGCAGGCAGGAAGGCCGGCAAGAAGATCAACGTCGAGGACGGCATCCAGCGCTACAAGGGTCTCGGCGAGATGGACGCCAAGGAGCTGTGGGAAACCACCATGGATCCTTCGGTCCGGATCCTGCGCCAGATCACCCTGGACGACGCCGCCGCGGCGGACGAGTTGTTCTCCATTCTGATGGGCGAGGACGTCGATGCTCGCCGCAGCTTCATCACTCGCAACGCCAAAGACGTTCGCTTCCTAGATGTTTAGCGACGCCTGAGACCCTTGGACGTGTCCCCCGGTCCCCCACTTCACTCTCGGACGAGGAATAGATGACAGACACCACGCTGCCCCCCGGCGGTGACGCCGCCGACCGCATCGAACCGGTCGACATCCAGCAGGAGATGCAGCGCAGCTACATCGACTACGCGATGAGCGTCATCGTCGGCCGCGCGCTGCCAGAGGTGCGCGACGGCCTCAAGCCGGTGCACCGGCGGGTGCTCTACGCGATGTTCGACTCCGGCTTCCGCCCGGACCGCGGCCACGCCAAGTCCGCGCGCTCGGTGGCCGAGACGATGGGCAACTACCACCCGCACGGCGACGCGTCGATCTACGACACCCTGGTGCGGATGGCGCAGCCGTGGTCGCTGCGCTACCCGCTGGTCGACGGTCAGGGCAACTTCGGCTCACCGGGCAACGACCCACCAGCGGCGATGAGGTACTGTACCTCCGGAGATGCATTGGTGCGGTTGCCATTTGGGCAGGCCGTGCGGATCGGGGACGCGGTTTCGGATGCTCGGCCCAACTCCGACAATGCGGTCGAGATGAAGGTGCTCGATCGGCACGGCAACCCGGTCCTTGCCGATCGCCTGTTCCACTCCGGTGAGCACCAGACGTACGCGGTGCGGACCGTCGAGGGTTACGAAGTCACCGGCACCTCGAATCACCCGCTGCTGTGCCTGGTTGATGTCTGCGGCGTCCCCACACTCTTGTGGAAGCTGATCGAAGAGATCGGCCCAGATGACTATGTCGTACTGCAGCGGACTCCGCCGGTAGAAATCGGTCCAGCGGACTGGCGGCCGACGATGGAAGCCCTTCTCCTGGGGGCGTTCATCAGCGAGGGGTTCGTCTCCGACAAACGCGCGGGCTTCAATAACCTCGATCGCGACTATTTCGCGACCGTGGTCGCGGCGTACGACGCGGTCGTGGGCGGCCAGCGTTATACCTACAGCCGCCAGATCGCCTCGGGCTCGATGCTGCACGAGCTGGATATTCAGAATCTGACGGCATTGAAGCGGAGTCGACTCGGCGAGCTCACCGGCCAGCGGTCTGAACATAAGGTCGTTCCGGCGTGGCTCTGGCAATCGCCGGCGGCCGTCAAGCGGGCATTTCTGCAGGCACTGTTCGAGGGCGATGGCTCGTGCTCTCTCCTGCCGCGCAATTCAATCCAGGTGTCCTACTCGACGCGCAGTGTGCAGCTCGCGACCGACGTCCAGCAAATGTTGCTTGAGTTCGGAGTGGTGTCCAAGCGGTATCGGCATGCCGTTGGTGAGCACAAGGTGGTCATCACCAATCGGGCCCAGGCCCAGCTATTCGCGGCACAGGTTGGTTTCGGTGGCGCCAAGCAGGACAAGCTGCGCGGCATCCTGTCATCGATGCCGCCATGCGCTGGCATGG
>DASQSQ010000463.1:0-4579 GCA_035642315.1 Mycobacterium sp. | reverse complement strand
CGCGGCCCATTCCAAGTCGATAATCCTGAACTTGACCGGCCTGGAATTCTTTGGGACTGCGGGCTTTTCGGCGCTGCACTCGATTAATGTCCGATGCGCCGGTGCCGATGTGCGCTGGACTGTGGTGCCAAGTAAGGCCGTTTCCCGGCTGCTGCGCATTTGCGACCCGGACAATACGCTGCCACTGGCCGAGTCGATGCCGGACAGCTTCGACGACAACGACGAGCGGCTCCGGCTATTCCAGCTGATCCCGCAGCCGCGCTAGCGACTTAGCGAGCAACCGCGAGACGTGCATCTGCGAGATACCGACTCGCTCGGCGATCTGCGTCTGTGTCATCGACTCAAAGAACCTGAGTACCAACACAGTTCGCTCACGCTCGGGCAGTCCGTCGAGCAGCGGCCGTAGCGCCTCGCGGTTCTCGATGCGCTCCAGACCGGCATCCACGTCGCCGAGCGTGTCGGCGATCGCTCGGGCGTCGTCATCAACGCTGCCGCTGCCGCCGCTGTCGATGGACAGGGTGTTGTAGGAGCTGCCGGCCACCAGGCCCTCGATGACCTCCGCGCGGTCCATGTCGAGTTCCTCGGCCAGTTCGGAGGCAGTGGGTGCTCGGCCCAGTCGTTGCGAAAGGTCGGCGGTCGCCGTGCCGAGCCGTAGATGCAGTTCCTTCAGGCGCCGCGGAACCTTGACCGACCAGCTGTTGTCCCGGAAATGCCTGCGGACCTCACCCATGATGGTGGGCACAGCGAAGGAGACGAAGTCGGAGCCGGCGTTGACGTCGAAGCGCACGACGGCATTGACCAGCCCGACGCGTGCCACCTGAACCAGGTCGTCACGGGGCTCCCCGCGACCCTCGAACCGGCGGGCGATGTGATCGGCCAACGGCAGGCAGCGCTCCACGATCTTGTCGCGATGGCGCTGGAAGTCCGACGAGTCGCCGTCGAGAGTGGCCAACTCGCGGAACATGTCCGGAACGTCAGCGTATTCGTTGGGACGAGATGAAGAACCGCCGACAGCTCGCGCTGTCACCTGTCGGAGCCCGCCCGTCGGGTCGTGAGCGTGACGCCGAAGACGCCGCACCCGCCATCGGGTTCGCGGCCGTCGTGGAAGGTCTGGACGTCGTCGGCCAGCGATGTCAGCACATGCCAGCTGAAGCTGCCCGGCGTCACCACGTCGTAGTTGTCGCAAGCCGCTGACGCCTCGACTACCAATTCGTCATCTCGCGGGTCGACCACGATGGCCAACGTGGCGTCCGGCGTTGCCGAACGAATCAACCGGGTGCACACCTCATCGACCGCCAGCCGCAGGTCGGCGACCGCGTCGAAGTCGAGATCCTCGAAGGTGCCGACCGCGCCGACCAGCGTGCGCAGTACCGCCAGATTCTCCAGCTGCGCGGCGACACGCAATTCAATTGCGCGATCACCGCGCTGCTGGATCTTCCCTGACTTCTCAGCAGCGGTCATGGGGCCTCCCGGCAGTGTTTGACCGACCATACCCTCGTGTTCAAGCCGGTTAGCCATGATCGCCGCCGGGTATGCGAGGGCCCACGGACGCCGGCGCGACGACGGAAATTCGACGCCTTCGGTCTTCATTGTTGCGTTCGTAATTTTGTCGCCGATGCACGGATGACCCAAATACCGGGGCAGCGACAGGCGTTATCAAGCTCATCATCGTTTAGACCAGATACCCACTAGCTGCGACCAGTAAAACCCGCTTGATCCAGCGGAAGGTGGGCCTTTACCGCAATTAGTGGATCCGCCGGTGTTTGAGGGGGTGGCGGGAGGGGAAAGCAGCACCATCGAAGCAGCCGAAGGAGGTTACGATGCCGAACTCGTCAATCAAGGATGAGAAGCTTTACCAGGATCTTCGCAAACACGGAGACTCCAAGGAAAAGGCCGCTCGGATCTCCAACGCCGCTGCGGCTCGCGGCCGCTCCAGCGTGGGCAGGTCAGGCGGCAAGTCCGGCTCGTATCAAGACTGGACCGTCACAGAACTCAAGAAGCGCGCCAAAGAGCTTGGCCTGTCCGGCTATTCGAGCCTGACAAAGGACAAGCTGATCACGAAAATCCGTAACCACTGACCGGCGTGGTCCCCGGCATTTCAGCTGGCGGGCCGCTGGCGCGGAACCTCGGGATGTGCGTCATACCAGCGGTCTTCGATTCTGCGTACCCGCCGGTGCTCGAACCCCAGCCACACCAGTCCGAACGTCATCGTCGCGACGGCGATAACGCCCGTCGTCATGCCCTGGCTTTGGTGCCCGGTTCCGAATGCCGCCAGACAACCCACGACGGCGATCACGCCCGCCACCAGGAGTAAATAGCCAGGCCAACGCAACACATCGATCATCGACTCGCCTGCGTGTGACCGCGTCGTCCGCACATGGTCGACGGGGTCACGATAGGTGTCACCCATGACTGAACCCTTCTCCCAACCTTTTGGGCGGTACTTACCACGGTAGAACGCTCACAGACGACCCGGTAGTAGTCCGAAGAGATTGCCAGCAGTCCGTCAGCCAGCCAGAACGTGTCCGGCGATCGGAGGTAGGCCCATGGTGAGCGTCACAAGCATCAGCATGAACAGGAACCAGCCGGCACCCTGCCACGCCCACCAGGTGCCGCTGCTGCGCCAGATGCGATACGTCCGCAGAAACGCCCAGCACCCGGCGAACAGCAGAATAAGCGGCGCACCCAACGCCAGCATTGTCAGCTCCGGCCCACCGCAGGCGACAGTGTCGATGGCCATCGCACCTTTGCAGGTGCTGGCCCAGAGTGCGGCCACAATGAGGAACGCAACTCCGGCCACCGCGGCCAGCACCGCGAAGCGCACGGCGGCGTGCACCTCGTTGTCTTCGTGACCGAGGCGGTCGCCGCCTGGGCGCTGCTGTGTCTCCATCTTTCGACCTTGCCGTAGAGCTTTACCACCGTCACGCGCCGTCACACGCGCCACACCTGCATACCCCATCATCCGCCGGCGGTAAACACGTTCCGCAGCGCCGCGATCGCCTCGTCGATCTCGGCACGCGCAACGGTCAGGGTCGGCCGGAACCGCACGCTGGCCTGACCGCAGGGCAGCACGATGACCCCGTTGTCCCACAGCCGGCGGAGCAACGCATCGCGGTCGGCTGTGGTCGGCATGCTGAACGCGCACATCAAGCCGCGGCCGCGGACATCGTGCACGAGGGCCGGGAAATCGTGGGCGAGTTCGTCGAGCCGCGCCCGTAGATAGCGGCCCTGGGTGGCCGCATTCTCGAACAGCCCGTCAGCTTCGACGATCTCCAGGATGCGCCGCGCGCGAACCATATCGGTGAGGTTGCCGCCCCACGTCGAGTTGATGCGGGAAGCGACCGTGAAAACGTTGTCGGCTATCTCGTCGACCCGGCGTCCTGCCATCACGCCGCACACTTGCGTCTTCTTACCGAACGCAACCACGTCAGGTGCAACGCCCAATTGCTGGTAGGCCCAGGCGGTTCCGGTTAACCCGCAGCCTGTCTGCACCTCGTCGAAGATCATCAGAGCGTCGTATTCGTCGCACAGCGCGCGCATCGCGGCGAAGAACTCGGGCCGGAGGTGACGGTCGCCGCCCTCGCCCTGGATGGGCTCGGCGATGAAGCAGGCGATGTCGTGTGGATAGGCCGCGAAGGCTGCCCGCGCCTGTCGCAACGACTCGGCTTCCAGCGCCTGGATATCCGCACCGCGACGTTGGTACGGCGCGTCGATACGCGGCCAGTCGAACTTCGGAAAGCGGGCAACGGTGACCGGATTGCTGTTGGTCAGCGACAACGTGTAGCCGCTGCGACCGTGAAACGCACCCCGCAAATGCAGCACCCGGGTGCCCAGTTCGGGGTCAATGCCACGTGCCTCGTTGTGCCGGCTCTTCCAGTCGAACGCGACCTTCAACGCGTTCTCCACCGCCAGGGCGCCACCGTCGACGAAGAACAAATGCGGCAGCGCCGGATCGCCGAGCACGCGGGCAAAGGTCTCGACGAAGCGCGCCATCGGGACCGAGTACACGTCGGAGTTGCTGGGCTTGTTGACCGCGGCGTCGGCGAGTTCTTCACGAAACTCGTCGTCGTAGGCCAGTGCCGGGTGGTTCATCCCCAGCGCCGACGAGGCGAAGAAGGTGAACATGTCCAGGTAACGCCGACCGTCGCGGGCATCGACCAGATATGAGCCCGCCGAGCGATCCAGGTCGAGCACCAGATCCATGCCGTCGGCGAGGATGCTGCGCGCTAACACCTCGTGGACCCGGTCGGGTTCCAGCTGCCGATCGGTCAAACAAGTACGTGCCAGTACACTCGTCATGGCGCCCACGGTATCATTAATATTTACGGTATCTTGACGTCTGACCGTAACTATTACGGTACAAACTGTCGATCGTCGTAAAACGTTTGTAAAATGATCGTACTGCGGGTTCGGACGTTGGCGGCTGTGCGAATCCGTTGCAACAGGTCTTCCAACGCTCGCGGCGACTCGACGCGCACCAGCAGGATGTAACTCTCCTCGCCGGCCACCGAGTGACACGACTCGATCGCCTCGATGTCTTGCAGGCGAGCGGGCGCATCATCGGGTTGAGTGGGATCGA
>DASQSQ010000462.1:0-7490 GCA_035642315.1 Mycobacterium sp. | reverse complement strand
ACCCTGAGTGAAACGGCTTTTCGCGCGCTTCGACATCATCTCGACCGCGCGTTGCGCCATGCCGATGGAACGCATCGCGTGATGCAAGCGTCCACCCGCCAACCTGGTCTGCAGGATCAGGAAGCCCTGGCCGGGCTCACCGAGCAAGGCGTCCGACGGCACCCGCACCCCGTCATAGTGGACCAGGGAATGCCCTGGTTCGTGCGAATCGGCTCCGACCAAGTGGTGGTTGGCTTCCACGTTGAGGCCCGGGGTGCCCGCTGGGATCAGGAACGTCGAGGCGCCGTGATGCACCGCCACATCGGGGTTGGTGATCGCCACGACGATAAAGAAGGACGCGACGGACGCGTTGGAGGAGAAGTACTTTCGCCCGGTGATCACCCAGTCGTCGCCGTCGCGGACGGCGCGGGTGGTGAACACTCGTGGGTCGGCGCCGCCTTGCGGCTCGGTCATCGAGAAGCAGGAGAAGATCTCGCCGGACAGCAGGCCGTTCAGATAGCGGTCCTTCTGGTCCTGGGTGCCGAAGCGGGCGATGATCTCCGCATTGCCGGTGTCGGGCGCTTGCGTTCCGAATACGATTGGCGCCCAAGGGCTGCGGCCCAGGATCTCGTTGATTAGCGTCAGCTTGACCGCGCCGAAGCCCTGCCCGCCGAGTTCCGGCCCGAGGTGTGGGGCCCAGAGTCCCTGATCGCGAACTTGCTGTTTGAGCGGGTCGACGATTCTGCGGCGCTCGTCGTTCAGCGGCAAGAACTCGCAGCCGGGGAATAGCACCTCCAGCGGCTCGACTTCTTCGCGGACGAATTCGCGGATCCAGTCGAGTTTCTTCGCGAACTCCGGCTCGGTGGAAAAGTCCCACGCCATATCGAATGCTCCTATTCTTCAGGGGATCCCGCCGTCGGCCCGCAGAATCGAGCCGGTGGTGAAGCTGGACGCGTCGGATGCCAGAAACAACGCGGCACCGACGATTTCGGCCGGATCTCCGGCCCGTTGCAGCGACAGGTGAACGAACGGATTTTGGCTCGCCTGGCCAAGATTCCACGACTTGCTGACATCGGTAAGGAACGGGCCGGCCATCAGCGTATTGACCCGGACCGTCGGCCCGAGTGCCCGCGCGAAGCCCTCGGTCATCGCGTTGAGCCCGGCCTTCGACGACGCATAGGGAATGATGTCCGGGGCGGGGCGCAGCGAACCGGCGGTGCTGACGTTGATGATCGAGCCGCGTCCGGCCGCGACCATCCGCTCACCGACCAACGCAGACAACCGGAACGGACCCTTGAGGTTGAGGTTGACCACCGCGTCGAACAGCTTCTCGGTGACGTCGGTCAACTTGTCGTAGATCGGTGACATGCCGGCGTTGTTGATCAGGGTGTCGACCTTGCCGAACCGATCGTAGGTCGCCTCGACGAGACCGTCGAGCTGGTCCCACCGCCCCACGTGCACCTGGTATGGCATTGCCGCGCGGCCAGTCTCGCGCTCGATCTGCTCGGCGACGGCGATGCAGTTCTCCATCTTCCGGCTCGCGATCACCACGTCAGCGCCGCAGCGGGCGGCGCCGAACGCCATTTCCCGGCCCAGCCCCCGGCTGCCGCCGGTGACCAGCACCACCTGTCCGGTCAGGTCGAAAAGTTCGTCAGCATAACCCATTTCAGGAAGCCTTTGTTGGCAGCGACCGGGCCAGTTCGGCCGCGGTGGCGATCAATTGCGGGATCATCGCCCCGAACGCGTCCTGGATCTTGGGGTCGACTTTGCCGGTGCGCACTCCGGCCGCGTAAGTCTTTTCCAGCACGATGCCGAGTTTCCAGTTGGCCAGCACTAGGTAGTAGTCGATGTTCTCGGTGGAGAGCCCACTGGTCTGCTCGTAGCGCTCGAGCAACTCACTGCGCGTCGGCATCCCTTTCATGTCGAGATAAAACCCGTCTTCGCGCGGGTTTTCGCCGTCGTATCCCAGCAGGCACCAGGCCAAATCCAGCAGCGGGTCGCCGACCGTGGTCATCTCCCAGTCCACGATCGCGGCGAGCCGCGCCGGCTGACCGTGCGCGAACATCACGTTGGCGAACTGATAGTCGCCGTGCATGATGCCCGGCGTGTAGTGCCCGGGCCGGTTGCGGCGCAGCCAATCGGCGGCGTCCTCCAGGCCGGGAAGCTCACGCACCCGGTAGGTATCCAGGAAGGCCAGCCAGCGGTCGACTTGCCGCTCATGGAATCCGTCGGGTCGGCCGAAGCCGTCCAACCCCTGGGCGCGCCAGTCCACCCGGCCCAACTTGGCGGCGCCGTCGACGAGTTCGAACGCCAGGCCCCGGCGTGCGGTCAAGTCGGTGTCGAACGGTGTGGGCCATCCGCCGTCCATCGGACTCCACCCGTCGATGGCCCGCATAACGTAGAAGGGCATGCCAAGCAGATCGCCGGCATCGTTGGCGGCGATCAGCTCGGCATGCGGCACGTCGGTGCCGCGCAGCGCGCGCACCAGTCGAATCTCGCGCAGCAGGCCGTCGATGCGGGCTGCGTCGGCCCGGGCGCCGGGCATTCGCAGCACCATGCGCTCGTCACCGCGCTGGATCAGATAGAGCGTGTTCTGTGAGCCCCCGGACAGCTGGTCGAGGACGGGCTCTTCACCCGCGCCGGGGGCGTCGTTCGCGTCCAGCCAGCGTCCCAGCACACCCGCGTCCACCATCTGCACACCCCAATCTCCCTCCGGAGAATAGCATTCTCTGCCGCGATGACAAGGGCGGTACATCGCATGCAAGGCTGTGCGCATGCAGATGCTTCTGGTCCGGCATGCGTTGCCGCTCCGCAGCGAGCCCGGCCAGGGGTCCGACCCTGACCTCTCCGACGAGGGGCGGGCGCAGGTCGCGCGGCTGCCCGACGCGCTGGCCCGGTTTCCCGTCACCCGAGTGGTCAGCAGCCCGCAGCGTCGTGCGATCCAGACAGCGGAACCGGTGGCCGCCGCGCGCGGGCTGACAATCGAGATCGACGACCGCTTCGCCGAATACGACCGCGATCTGCCGGTGTACATCCCGATCGAGCACATCCGTGATGAGAACCCGCAAGAGTGGGCCCGCATGGCGGCGGGACACCTGCCCGGCTCGGTCGACGAAGAGGCATTTCGGGCGCGGGTGGCTGCCGCCGTCGAGGACGTCGCCGCCGGCGCTGAGCACGAGGACACCGTCGCGGTCTTCAGCCACGGCGGGGTGATCAACGTGGTGCTGCACGAGATTCTGGGCACCAGGCGGGTGCTGTCATTCCCCATCGACTACGCGTCGGTGACCCGGCTGCTGTTCTCGCGCTCCGGTCAAGCGAGCGTGGTGACGGTGAACGGCACCGAGCACGTGTGGGACCTGCTGCCGCGCAACCAGCGCGACCTCAGTGGTAAGTAAGTCCGGTGACTACTTCGTCGCTCGACGGCCTCGACCTTTCCGCGCTCGACGGGTATCTGCGCTCGGCCGGCATTGACCGCAACGGCGAACTGCGCGCGCAGCTGATCTCCGGCGGACGCTCCAATCTGACTTTTCTGGTCGGCGATGACTCATCGAAGTGGGTGCTGCGACGACCGCCGTTGCACGGTCTGACGCCCTCGGCGCACGACATGGCGCGTGAGTACAAAGTGGTCGCCGCACTCGCCGATACCGCGGTCCCGGTGGCCCGCGCGGTCGCGCTGTGCGACGACGATTCGGTGCTGGGAGCACCGTTCCAAATGGTGGAATACGTTGCGGGACAAGTAGTTCGCAGTCGCGCCGAACTCGAGGCGTTAGGCGACCAGCACGTCATCGAAGGCTGCGTCGACGCATTGATCCGGGTGCTGGCAGACCTGCACGCCGTCGACCCCGACGCGGTCGGGCTCGCAGATTTCGGCAAACCGAGCGGATATCTGGAACGGCAGGTCCGCCGATGGGGTTCGCAGTGGGAGCTCGTGCGCCGTTCCGATGATGACCGTGATGCCGACGTGCAACGGCTGCATTCGGCGTTGCAGCAGTCGATTCCGGTGCAGAGCCGCACGTCGATCGTGCACGGCGACTATCGCATCGACAACACCATCCTGGACGCCGACGATCCCGGGCGGGTGCGTGCCGTCGTGGACTGGGAACTGTCGACTCTCGGCGACCCGCTCAGCGACGCGGCGCTGATGTGCGTCTACCGCGACCCTTCGCTGGACCTGATCATCAATACGCACGCCGCGTGGACGTCGCCGCAATTGCCGGTCGCCGACGAGCTTGCCCACCGCTACGCGTTGGTCTCCGGACAGCCGTTGGCGCACTGGAACTTTTATATGGCACTGGCCTACTTCAAGCTGGCGATCATCGCGGCGGGCATCGATTTCCGCAGGCGCATGTCAGGTGGTGTGGACGACGTTGACGCATCCGATCGGGTCGGGGAAACCGTGGGGCCGTTGATCGCCCGTGGTCTGGCCGAGTTGCAGGCCTGAAGGCCTATCGAAGTTAGGCTGCCCTAAGCCGGCAACGGTAGGGTCGCTACGGTCCCTTGAAGCCGGCCGCGAGGTTCTTCTTCGCCGCCCGCCGTAGCTGGTAAATCCGCGCGGTGCCCACGAGCACAGTCAGCAGCCCTCCGCCGACGGCCGCCAACAGAATCGCGACTCCCAGCGGCAGGCTCCCGTGCCAGGGCAGGAAGGCGAGCTGCACCGACGTGGTGTTCTGGGTGATGAAGATCAGCAGCACGATGAGAATCAAGAAGCCCATAGTCAGGGACGTCCACAGGCTGGCCGCGCGGGTGAACTTCACCGCCGATTCCGGCGGCGGCGTGTTGTCCTGGGCCGGCGCGGTGGTTTCGGGTGGCTGGTCGGGCGACACAGACGAATCGCTACTCATGTTGCCATCTTTGTCCTTTGTCGCGCGGAATGAAACGAAATCGCGCCGGAAACCTCGGGCACACTCCCAAGCCGATGCTGCGCTGCAAGATAGTGTCGATTGGTATGGGCATGCTGCGACGGCGCGGTTACCGCGCGGCGGCGTGGCTGACCGTCGTGTGCGTTGCTGTCGTGGCTTGCGGCAGTTCGAATCCGCTCGGCGCGGCTTCGGGCAATATCAACTCGATCGTGGTCGGATCCGCCGGCTTTCCGGAATCGAAGATTATCGCCGAAATCTATGCACAAGCCTTGCAAACCAACGGTTTCAACGTTGGTCGACGGATGGGCATCGGCAGTCGTGAGACGTATGTCCCTGCGTTGAAAGACCATTCGATCGACCTGGTGCCCGAATACATCGGCAACCTGCTGCAGTACTTCGAGCCGAAAGAGACAGTGACCATGCTCGACGCCGTCGAGTTGCAGCTGTACAAACGGTTGCCGGGTGACCTGTCGATTCTGACGCCGTCGCCGGCGGCGGACACCGACACGGTCACCGTCACCGGCGAGACCGCTACTAAGTGGAATCTAAAGACAATCGCCGACCTGGCGGCGCATTCAGCAGAGGTGAAGTTCGCCGCACCCTCGGACTTTCAAGCCCGGTCATCGGGTCTGGTCGGGCTCCGCGCGCGATACGGGCTCGATATCGCGCCCGGCAACTTCGTCGCGATCAGCGACGATGGCGGCGCCGTCACCGTTCGCGCACTGCTGAACGGTACGGTCAACGCCGCCAACATCTTCAGCACGTCACCGGCCATCATGCAGAACCATCTGGTGGTGCTTGACGACCCAGAGCACAACTTCCTGGCCGGCAACATTGTGCCGCTGGTGAATTCGCAGAAGAAGTCCGATCGGCTCAAAAATGTGCTGGACGCGGTGTCGGCCAAAATGACCACGCACGGCTTGGCCGACCTCAATGCCTCGGTAGCCGGCAACTCCGGCATCGATCCCGACCAGGCAGCTCGGAACTGGTTGCGGGATAACGGCTTCGACCACCCGATCGGGGGCTGAGGCTTGATCAGCTTCGACAGCGTTTGCAAGGTCTACGCCGACGGCACCGTCGCCGTCGACAACCTCAGCCTGGATGTGCCCGAAGGCACGCTGACCGTTTTCGTCGGTCCCTCCGGATGCGGCAAAACCACGTCGATGCGGATGATCAATCGGATGGTCGAGCCGACGTCGGGCACCATCAGGGTCAACGGCGCCGACGTCGCAGCCGTCGACCCGGTGCAACTGCGCCTCGGCATCGGCTACGTGATCCAGGGCGCAGGCCTGATGCCCCACCAGCGTGTGATCGACAACGTCGCGACGGTACCGGTGCTCAAAGGCCAATCGCGCCGGGCCGCCCGCAGGGCCGCGTTCGACGTGTTGGAGCGGGTCGGTTTGGACGCCAAGTTGGCCGCCCGCTATCCCGCGCAGCTCTCCGGCGGCGAGCAGCAGCGCGTCGGCGTCGCCCGGGCGCTGGCCGCCGATCCGCCGATTTTGTTGATGGACGAACCGTTTTCGGCTGTGGACCCGATAGTTCGCCACGAGTTGCAGCGCGAAATACTGCGGCTGCAAGCCGAATTGCACAAGACCATCGTGTTCGTCACGCACGATGTCGACGAGGCCGTTCGGCTCGCCGACCGGGTGGCGGTGTTCGGTCCGGGTGGTTCGCTGCAGCAGTACGAGGAGCCGGCGCGGCTGCTGTCGCGTCCGGCCAACGATTTCGTGTCGCGGATGATCGGTCTGGGGCGTGGCTATCGGTGGCTGCAATTCCTGGACGCGGCACAGCTGCGGGTGCACGACATCAATCAAATTGCCGAGTCGGCCCTCGGGGATGCGCAGCTTCGCGGCGGGTGGGCCTTGGTCGTCAGAGCCGACGGCGCGCCGTTGGGCTGGATCGACGCCAGCGGCGCGCGTAAGCACCGCGGCGGCGCGTCGTTGCGTGACAGCGTGACGTCGGTGGGCTCGGTCTTCCGCCCGGGCGGCAACATGAGCCAGGCGCTGGACGCCGCATTGTCGTCGCCGGCGGCGATGGGTGTGGCCGTCGACAAGGCGGGCAAAGTCATCGGGGGAGTGCGGGCCGGCGATGTGCTGGCCGCGCTGGAATCGCAACCTCAGGACTAGCCGTGCACTACCTGCTCACTCACCTCCCGGCGGCGTGGACGCTGACCGTGGTCCATCTACGGCTGTCGTTGTTGCCGGTGCTGGCCGGAATGGCGATCGCGCTGCCGTGGGGTGTGCTGGTGTGGCGCAGAGCCACGCTGCGACGCCTGACCACGTTGATCGCCAGCGTGGTGTTCACCATCCCGTCGTTGGCGCTGTTCGTGGTGTTGCCGTTGATCATTCCGACCCGGATCCTGGACGAGGCCAACGTCATCGTCGCGCTGACGCTCTACACCACGGCGCTGTTGGTCCGGGGAGTATTCGAGGCGCTGGACGCGGTGCCGTCGCACGTGCGCGACGCCGCCAGCGCACTTGGCTATCGGCCACTCACACGTCTGGTCAAAGTTGAACTGCCGCTGTCGATTCCGGTGCTTGTCGCGGAGCTGCGGGTGGTCGTGGTGACCAACATCTCGATGGTCTCGGTGGGTGCGGTGATCGGCATCGGCGGTTTGGGCACCTGGTTCACCGAGGGCTACCAGGCGAACAA
>DASQSQ010000461.1:0-11835 GCA_035642315.1 Mycobacterium sp. | reverse complement strand
CAACGTCAATGAAAGCCCCTGGTCAACGTGCTGGGTGGCCGCGGCGTAGGTGTCGATGATCTTCTCGTAACCGATCTCGTAGGCGTCCTGGTAGTACTCCAGGTTGTCGTTGGTCATGTAGGGCGCCGGATAGTAGACCCGGCCGATCTTGCCTTCCTTGCGGATCTCGACCTTCGACACAATCGGGTGAATCGACGACGTCGAATGGTTGATGTAGGAGATCGACCCGGTCGGCGGCACCGCCTGCAGGTTCTGGTTGTAGATGCCGTGCGCGGCCACCGACTCCTTGAGCCGTCGCCAATCGTCCTGGTTCGGGATGCGGATGTCTGCGTCGGCGAAAAGCTGACGGACCTTCTCTGTCTTCGGCTCCCATACCTGCTCGGTGTACTTGTCGAAGAACTCCCCGGACGCGTACTTGGACCGCTCGAAACCCTTGAAGTGGGTACCGCGTTCGATCGCGATGCGGTTCGAGGCCCGCAGCGCGTGGTACAGCACCGTATAGAAGTAGATGTTGGTGAAGTCGATGCCTTCTTCGGA
Source organism: Mycobacterium sp. (assembly GCA_035642315.1). GTDB lineage: Bacteria > Actinomycetota > Actinomycetes > Mycobacteriales > Mycobacteriaceae > Mycobacterium. The sequence goes on along the minus strand of DASQSQ010000461.1, from coordinate 11,298 downwards.
CCCGTAGAAGATGCCCTCGCGAGCCAGGTAGCCGTGCAGGTTCATCTGCCCGAGCCCGATCGCGTGGGAATCGTTGTTGCCCTGCTCAATCGAGGGCACAGACGTGATGTGCGTCTGGTCGCTCACCGCGGTCAGCGCACGGATCGACACCTCAATGGTCTGGGCGAAGTCCGGCGAGTCCATCGTCTTGGCGATGTTCAACGACCCCAGGTTGCACGAAATGTCTTTGCCCACTTTGGCATACGACAAGTCTTCGTTGAACAACGACGGCGTGGACACCTGCAGGATTTCCGAGCACAGGTTCGAGTGGGTGATCTTGCCCTCGATGGGATTGGCCCGGTTCACCGTGTCCTCGAACATGATGTACGGGTAGCCGGACTCGAACTGCAGCTCGGCCAGCGTCTGGAAGAACTCCCGCGCCTTGATCTTGGTCTTGCGGATACGCGCGTCGTCGACCATCTCGTAGTACTTCTCGGTCACCGAGATGTCGGCGAACGCCACTCCGTAAACCCGCTCGACATCGTACGGCGAGAACAGGTACATGTCCTCGTTCTTCTTGGCCAGCTCGAAAGTGATGTCGGGGATCACCACGCCCAGGCTCAGCGTCTTGATCCGGATCTTCTCATCGGCGTTCTCCCGCTTGGTGTCCAGGAAGCGGTAGATGTCGGGGTGGTGGGCGTGCAGGTAGACCGCGCCGGCGCCTTGGCGCGCGCCCAACTGGTTGGCGTAGGAGAACGAGTCCTCGAGCAGCTTCATGATCGGGATGACGCCCGACGACTGTTTCTCGATGTTCTTGATCGGCGCGCCGTGCTCACGAAGGTTGGTCAGCAGCAAGGCAACTCCCCCGCCGCGCTTGGACAGCTGCAGCGCGGAGTTGATCGATCGGCCGATCGACTCCATGTTGTCCTCGATGCGCAGGAGAAAGCAGTTATGCACGACCGTGCCACGAATCGTGTACGTATGCGTGCCCTCGACGTGAAGGTTGTAGACCTCCGTAGGAACGTCCTGTGTGTGCCTCAATTCGCGAATTCCGTACACGTGCCGCCCATGCACGACCTGATAGGTCGTGCGCGACGACCCCTTCTGGCCGATATAGTTGTGCAGGTTCTTGCCGACGTCGAAGATGAACTCTTCATTGGCGCCGGGCAGACCGGGCACGAACACCTGTCCCGTCGCGTTGCCTGCTTGGTTGACGTACTGGCGGATTCTGGACACGATCCCGATTCGGCGCAGAAGAAGCTGCACCTGATCAACCAGCTCCGGATTCACCAGGTCGAGCACCATACCGCCGGTGGTACTGCATCCGTCCCCGCGGAACAACCCGGCCAGCAATCCAAGCTGAAACTCTTCGTCGGCCGTTAAGATGTTGTAGGACAAGCGCTTCGAGCGATATCCTGTGCCGACCAGGGAGAGGAACAGCGACGCAACTACCTTGCTGTTGCAAACCATGCGCACCGACTGGTCCGACACACTCTGGTTTATGGTGAGGTCCGCTGCGAACACTCGCTTGAACGCCGCCGCCAACTCCTGCTGGTACTCGAGTTCGTGTGTGCCGATCGTGAAGTGGATTCCGCTGGCGGTTGGGCCCGCGGGGCCCGATCGCTTGGAGATATGGCCTTCGGCGACGTACCAGCCGAGGATAAGGCCGAGGTCGTACGACTCTTCAATGTAACGATTCACCGATATGAAGCTCATGTGGTGGCGCTGCTTGTTGCGGTGCTTCCGATCGGAGTTGACCTTACGTATTAGCCCGTCGACCTCTTCGTATTCGCCCGCGCCGGCGTACTCCATCAGGTCATAGGCCCGTCGCGTCCGTCTCTCCAGTGGTGCTGCCGTCACGATGAAGTCCGTGGGGCGAATGTCTTTGGCAGCCAACCAAGCGAATCCGTTAAAAGGGTCAGAACCATCGCCATCGATAAGTGTCTGCACAGCGCGCGTGGTCCACACCAGGATTGGATGCTCGGGAGTGCACAGGATCGGCTCCCTGTGCCCGAAGTGTGAGATCGAGATGAGTGCTTGGTCGTTGGGGTTCTCGATTACGGACTCGACGACGGAGAAGGACCCGTCGTGCGAAAGCACCCGGTCACCTGCGCGCAGAGTCTCGATCGCCTGCGGCCCGTCGGGGGTATCCACTGGTGTTCCGGCAGGAAAGCAGCTCACCGGTTCGCCACGCTGCTTTTTGCCCGAATTGAGGAATGTCGGGGTGGCCGGCTGGAACCGGCCCTCGATGATCTCGTCGACCAGCCTCTCGGCCAGCGTGGTGTCGCCTGCGGCCAAGGTCAGCGCGACCATGACGACCCGGTCTTCGAAGCGCTCCAGATACCGCTTGCCGTCGAAGGTCTTCAACGTGTACGAGGTGTAATACTTGAACGCACCGAGGAACGTCGGGAACCGGAACTTCTTGGCGTAGGCGCGATCCAGCAGGGTCTTGACGAAGTTGCGTGAGTACTGGTCGAGAACCTCACGCTCGTAGTAGTTCTCCTTGATCAGGTAGTCGAGTTTCTCGTCCTGATTGTGGAAGAACACCGTGTTCTGGTTGACGTGCTGCCGAAAGTACTGATGGGCGGCTTCCCGGTCCTTGTCGAACTGAATGTTGCCGTCCGCGTCGTACAGATTCAGCATCGCGTTGAGCGCGTGGTAATCCGTCTCGTCGGGCAGCACATGCGCGCCGGCGGTTACAGGCTCTGCAGCGACGGTTGATGGCACGTCTGTTCCTTCCAAAAGTCAGCGAGACCCTCACGGACGGCATCTACGTCGTCCGGGGTTCCCATCAGTTCGAAGCGGTAAAGGTAGGGAACGCCACATTTGCGGGACACCACATCGCCCGCATAAGCGAACTCGGCACCGAAGTTGTTGTTGCCCGCGGCGATGACACCGCGAATCAATGACCGGTTGTGCTCATTGTTCAAAAAAGCGATGACCTGCTTGGGGACATAGCCACCGTCATTGATGTCCGGGGTAGCACGGCCGCCGCCGTAGGTCGGCAGCACCAGCACATACGGCTCGTCGACCTCGATGCGGCCATGCAGCGGTATCCGCGTGGCGGGAATACCCAGCTTCTCAACGAAGCGGTGGGTGTTCTCCGACACGCTGGAGAAATAGACCAGGTTGCGCGACTGCACCGCAACCTCCTTACCTATCCTCGGTCCGCTACGCGGTCAGCACCGCACCGGCGAGCCCCTTGATCCGGTCGGGCCGGAAGCCTGACCAGTGCTCGTTACCGGCTATCACGACGGGAGCCTGCAGATATCCCAGCGCCATCACGTAGTCGCGAGCCTCTGCGTCCAGGCTGATGTCCACCGTGTCGTAGGCGATGCCCTGCTTGTCCAGCGCTTTGTACGTGGCGTTGCACTGCACACATGCCGGCTTGGTATAAACGGTGACGCTCATCGGACGACTCCTCTGTCGACGGTGGGACTGGCAACTACTCAGGTCTTGCATGTGCACTGCTATTCAGCAGACCGCCGCGCCTCAGAATTCCCATCTTGCCGATCCGCTTCATCCTGCGTGCGATGCCGGTTGAGGCGGCCCGGTCGACCTGGTGAACCTCGGGTCTGTCGGTGTTCGGAACACTACACCTAGTGGGTGACAATCAGAAGAGATACAAGATGTTCTGAAAAACATTGATGAAATTCCCTGGTCGTAAGCCCTCACTCGGGAGCGGTTCCGGCGTGTCGTAGATCACAAAACGGTTTCGCGGCGGTGTACATCTAGACTTACCACTCGGCACCGACAAGTCCTGCCGCCCGGATCCACACAGCAAAGCGCCCCAGCGGCGTGCTACCGCTGGGGCGCGTCCAGGAATCAGCCGACTTCGGCGACCAGCTTGCCGACCGCATCGCGCACGTTTGATGCCACCTCAGCGTGCTCCCGCGGATGTTGACCGTTGAGCGACCCGAACGGCACCGAGAGCTTGATCGACTCGACGACATGCGGGCCGGCGATCGCAAAGGACTTGCGGGTCTCGTCGTGTGCCCAGACGCCGCCGTAGCGGCCGAACGACCCGCCGATGACGGCCAGTGGCTTGTCCTTCAGCGCCCCGTTGCCGAACGGCCGAGAAAGCCAGTCGATGGCGTTCTTGATGACGGCCGGGATGCTGCCGTTGTATTCCGGCGTCACCACCAGGGCGGCATCGGCCTCGGCCGCGGCGGCCCGCAGCGCAGTCACCGCGGCCGGCACGTTCTCGGTGTCGATGTCTTCGTTGTAGAACGGCAGCTCACCTAGCTGGTCGAAGATCGTTACGGTGACGCCCTCTGGCGCGACCTCTGCCGCCAACTCGGCGATCTGACGGTTGATCGATCCGGCCCGCAGGCTTCCTACCAACGTCAATACCTTGATGTCCGACATGTGCTTGTCCCTCCAATAGTTCGTCTACATCCTTGCATGACTTAAGCGGACCGTAGTCCGGATTATTCCATTCGAGCTAAAGTGCAGGTGTGAGCGCTGTCGACTGGCTGGGCGAGCAGACGCCTTCCACTCCGCTGGAGCGCGGCGACGCGGCCCGCAACCGGGTGCTGTTGCTGGACGCCGCGCGCCGGCTCATCGCCGAGCGCGGCGCCGATGCGGTCAGCATGGACGACATTGCCGCCGCCGCCGGCGTCGGCAAGGGCACGGTGTTCCGGCGGTTCGGCAGCCGGGCCGGCTTGATGATGGTGCTGCTCGACGAGGACGAGCGGACCGGCCAGCAAGCATTCCTGTTCGGGCCTCCGCCGCTGGGCCCGGACGCCCCGCCGCTGGATCGCCTGCTCGCCTTCGGCCGCGACCGGCTGCGTTTCGCCCACACCCACCATGAGCTGCTCTCTGCGGCTAACCGCGATCCGCACACCTGTCACGGTTCGCCGATCAACGCCCCCTACATGGTGCTACGCATGCACGTGCGGATGCTGCTGGCCTCGGCCGGCACGACGGGCAACCTCGACGCCCAAACCGATGCCCTGCTGGCGCTGCTGGACGCCGACTACGTCGAGCAGCAGCTGGACCACGCCGGCCAGACCCTGCAGACACTGGGCGATGCGTGGGAAAGCTTGGCGCGCAAGCTGTGCGGACGGTGAAGCCACGCTGGATCCTGCACGTCGACCTCGACCAATTCCTGGCCTCGGTCGAATTGCGCCGCCACCCCGAGTTGGCCGGCCTGCCGGTGATCGTCGGAGGCAACGGCGATCCGACCGAAGCGCGCAAGGTCGTGACGTGTGCCTCGTACGAGGCCCGCGAATTCGGTGTGCACGCGGGTATGCCACTGCGCACCGCGGCCCGGCGCTGTCCCGACGCCACCTTCCTGCCGTCGGACCCCGCGGCCTACGACGCAGCCTCTGACCAGGTGATGGGGCTGCTGCGCGACCTGGGTCACCCGGTCGAGGTATGGGGCTGGGACGAAGCATATTTGGGTGCGGACGTCGACGACCCCGACGGGCTCGCCGAACAGATCCGCACCGTCGTCTCGTCGGCAACCGGGCTGTCCTGCTCGGTGGGCATCAGCGACAACAAACAGCGCGCCAAGGTGGCCACCGGATTCGCGAAACCGGCCGGCGTCTCGACTCTCACCGATGCGAACTGGATGGCGGTGATGGGTGACCGGCCGGCCGACGCGCTCTGGGGGGTCGGCCCGAGCACCACCAAAAAGCTTGAGGGCCTTGGTATCACCACGGTCTGGCAGTTGGCGCAGGCCGATGCCGAGCTGTTGACGTCGGCGTTCGGCCCGCGGACCGGGCTGTGGCTGTTACTGCTGGCCAACGGCGGCGGCGACGACACCGTCAGCGCCGAGCCGTGGGTGCCCCGCTCCCGCAGTCACGTCGTCACCTTCCCGCAGGATCTCACCGATCGAGACGAAATGAATTCAGCGGTAACCGAATTGGCACAACGCGCGCTGAGCGAGGTCGTCGTCGAATCGCGGATCGTCACCCGGGTCGCCGTGACCGTCCGCACCGCCACGTTCTACACCCGCACGAAGATCCGCAAGCTCGACGCGCCCACGACTGACGCCGACGTGATCGTCGCGGCCGCGATGCGGGTGCTGGACTTGTTCGAATTGGACCGCCCGGTCCGGCTGCTCGGGGTGCGGCTGGAATTGCAAATGCCGGAGTAGATTCAGCGTTGCACCGGGGCCGGCTTCAGCGCGCGGCTGAACACCACGTTGACTTGGCGCATGGCCACGCTGTAGGGCCACCAAGCGACCCGTTTGAACGCATACAGCGCGCGGATGTCTGCCGAGGTGTAGATCAGGAACCGATTTCTGGCGACCCCGGCCAGGATTTTGTCCGCGGCCTTTTCCGGTGACACCGCGTGTCCGCTGAAGCGATCAACCCAGCGGCTTACTCCTGGATCGTCGCGGTCGACGCCGGCGATCTCGACGGTGTTGACCAGCGGGGTCCGCACCGCGCCCGGCACCACGACTGACACCCCGATGCGGTGCCGGGCCAAGTCGAAGCGCAGCACCTCGGACAGGCCGCGCAGCCCGAATTTGCTTGCGCTGTAAGCGGCATGCCAGGGCAGCCCGATCAGCCCGGCGGCCGAGGACACGTTGACCAGATGTCCGCCGCGGTGCGCCGCGACCATCGGCGGCAGGAAGCTTTCGATGACGTGGATCGGCCCCATCAGGTTGATCGAGACCATCTTGGTCCATTGCTCATGGGTGAGCCGGTCGACGGTCCCCCACGCCGAAACTCCGGCGATGTTCATCACGATGTCCATGCTCGGGTGCTTGGCATGGATTTCAGCGGCGAACGCCGCGACCTCGTCGTAGTGAGAGATGTCCAGCGCCCGGTACTCGGGAACCTGCGCGCCCAGTGCGCGAGCATCGGCCACGGTCTCCGCCAGACCGTCGGCGTTGCGGTCGGTCAGGTAGAGCTCGGCGCCGTGACCGGCGAGCCGCAATGCGGTCGCCCGGCCAATACCGCTGGCCGCACCGGTGATGAAGCACCGCTTACCCGCGAACGTCTTCTGCGCCATGAGCGATGACGATACCGACGGTACTGCCCGTCTCGCCCCCTAGCCGCTCCGCGGCTGGGAGGTACCCCACCTCGCCCCGTCCGCGGGCCGCATCGTCGCCGGGCGCGGTACCGCTACGGCCCGGCGACTAGGTGGCTCCGCCGCCCCACAGCGCGTTGAGCCACAACACCTCGAGCACCCGCACGCCGCGCTGCACGTCGCCGTCCTCGCCCAGGAAAGCGGTGTCGCCGGACAGCATTTGCGCGGTGGTGACCGACAGCGTGCGCACCAGCGTCGAGATGTCGTCGCTGATGGGGTGGGCGGTGCCGGCCCGCAGCTCGTCTTTGACGATGCCGATGATCTGCTGGACCACGCCTTCGACCTGTTGGTCGAGCAGGTCGCGGATCTCGGCGTCGGTGTTGCGGGCGGCATTGCATGCCGACATCACCGGGTCGTTGTGCGCGTAGACCGCGGCGGCGCTTCCGACCATCCGCTTGGCGAACGCCGCCGGTGACTCGTCGGGCCCGCGGGGCGCAAAGTATTCCGTCAACTCTTCGAGTTCATGCGTCGCGTCGGCGAGAATCTGAGCCAGCACCGCGTATTTCGAGTCGAAGTAGAAGTAGAAGCCGGAACGGGCCACACCCGCGCGGTCGCTGATCGTGCTCACCGACAGCTGGGCGAACGGCTTTTCCTCGAGCAGTTCGCGCACGGCCTGCACGATGGCCTGCCGCTGCCGATCACCGCGTCGTCTCGGCACCGGCACGACTCCGCCCGGATCAGCCACCCTGTCGGCCTCCTGCTCGATGCGCACCCTTTGACCTTGCACTACGCCACGCCCAAAAGGAAACTTGACAGTCGTCAAGTTTCATCTGAGGATGGCAGTTGGTGACGTCTGCCACAACGCCGGTCAAGGCCGGTTTCCCCCTTCGCAGGCGTCGAGGGAGGAACGTCGATGGCGACCATCAGCACCCCGCATTACCTGCTCGATCAGGCGAAGCGCCGGTTCACCCCGTCGTTCAACAATTTCCCGGGCATGAGCGCTGTCGAACGCAGACTCCTGAACACCGAGTGGACACCTAGGAAGCTCGCGGATCCGCCCCCGGGCAGTGGTCTCAAGCCGGTCATGGGCGATCGGGGGCTCCCCGTGCTCGGCCACATCATCGAGATGCTGCGCGGCGGACCGGACTACCTGATGTTCATGTACCACACCAAAGGCCCGGTCATCTTCGGGGATTCGCCGGTCCTGCCCGGGGTCGCAGCGCTGGGACCCGATGCTGCACAGGTCATTTACTCCAACCGCAACAAGGACTACTCGCAGCAGGGTTGGGTTCCGGTGATCGGGCCGTTCTTCCACCGTGGCCTGATGCTGCTGGATTTCGACGAGCACATGTTCCACCGGCGGATCATGCAGGAGGCGTTCGTACGGTCCCGGCTGGTCAGCTATGTCGAGCAGATGGACAAGGTTGTGTCCCAGGTGGTGTCGAACGACTGGGTCGTCGACGATGCACGCTTTCTGCTCTATCCGGCGATGAAGGAGCTCACCCTCGACATCGCCTCGATGGTGTTCATGGGGCACGAGCCGGGCACCGACCGTGAACTCGTGACCAAGGTGAATAAGGCGTTCGCGATCACCACGCGCGCCGGTAATGCGATCATCCGCAACAGTGTTCCGCCATTTACCTGGTGGCGAGGCCTCAAGGCGCGAGAACTTTTGGAGAACTACTTCCGCGAGCGCGTAAGGGAGCAACGCGGAAAGCACGGCAACGACCTTCTGTCGGTGTTGTGCCAGACCGAGGACGAAGAGGGCAACAAGTTCTCCGACGAGGACATCGTCAACCACATGATTTTCCTCATGATGGCGGCCCACGACACCTCGACATCGACGGCAACGACAATGGCCTACCAATTGGCCGCCCACCCCGAATGGCAGGACCGCTGCCGCGACGAGTCGGACCGCCTGGGCGACGGGCCGCTCGACATCGAGGCGTTGGAGAAGCTCGAATCGCTCGACCTGGTGATGAACGAATCAATCAGGATCGTGACACCGGTGCAGTGGGCCATGCGACGGACCGTGCGCGACACCGAACTGCTGGGCTACTACCTGCCGAAGGGCACCAACGTCATCGCTTACCCCGGCATGAACCATCGGCTGCCCGAGCTGTGGACCGATCCGCTGAAGTTCGACCCGGAACGGTTCACCGAACCACGCAACGAGCACAAGAGGCACCGCTACGCCTACACGCCGTTCGGCGGTGGTGCACACAAGTGCATCGGGATGGTGTTCGGGCAGCTGGAGATCAAGACGATCCTGCACCGGCTGCTGCGCCGCTACCGGCTGGAACTGCCCCGCCCGGGGTACAGGGCGACGTGGGACTACGCCGGCATGCCGGTCCCGATGGACGGTATGCCGATGGTGCTGCGGCCGCTGTAGCCAGTCAGCCGTACAGCCGGTTGGCGCAGGCAATGACCGCGTGCAGTGCCGACTGGGTCGGGTCGTCCGCACAGCCCATCGCCCACTCGGCCCGGCAGCCGTCGCTGCCCTGAATGAAGGTCGCAGTCGTGTCCGCTGACCGCAGCTGATGAAACCGCAGCATCTCCACGGCCATGCCATGGTCGTAGAGCATGGCGGTCAGCGCGGCAACCGGGCCGGTGGCGGTGGCGGTCGTGGTCTCGATGCGATCGCCGAACCCCAGCGTGGCCCGGAATGTTCGGCCCTGCGGGCCCAACCGGGCGGCGGGACGCGCGGCATCGGTGCATTCCCAGTGGCCCAAGCGCACCGGACCGGCGCTGGGCGCGTACGTGGCGGTGAACGTGCTCCACGACATGGTGTCGGCGTCCTCCCGGATTCCCCGCGGTAGCGGGATGCCGTCAAAGCGGACCGATGGCGATTCGGGTAAAGCCGACGCCGTCTCGCCGATGTCCGAGCCACTCGGAAATCTCAAGTCGGTGATTGTCATGTGCCGGTCTTCTCTGGTCAGTGGTGACCGACGGGTAGTAGCTTCCGACCCACAGCGGGGGGTCGGTCTGGATCAGACCCCGCTGCGGGTACTGGCTACTACGAGAAGACTGCGCACGAAGGCGAGGGTAGACGCTGATCGGCGGCCCGTGCAACTTCATTAAGGCGTCGGTGAGCAGCCCCGAGGTGTAAAACGGGCTCATGGGCCTGCTTTGCCCAAGGTGCACCACGGCGGTGACCCGCCATGCATGAGCTGTCGCTGTGCCAAGCGATCGCCGGGGTGGTCAGGCCTTATGCCGACGGCCGCCATGTCGACATCGTGCGGGTCAAGATCGGTGCGCTGCGCCAGGTGGTACCCGAGTCACTGACGTTCTGCTGGACGCTCCTTCGCGACCATGAGGACATGCCCGACGCCGAGTTGGAGCTCGAGTTCGTCACCGCGGAGGTGCAGTGCCGCTCGTGTGGCCAACGTTCGACGATCACCTCGCAGTGGTCGCTGCTGTGCCGGCATTGCGAGAGCGCCGATGTCGAGGTGCTGTGCGGCAACGAATTCCTGGTGACTTCGCTGGACGTTTCGTAACGGCCCGTGAAAGGTAGAGCGCATGGGCAGGTTTCATCGACACGACGACGGCACGGTGCATACCCACGACCACGACGAGCACGGCCACGAACACCACGACCACGGCGACCACAGCGGCTACGAGACTGGATCGCAGCGCATCGACGTGCTGGAGTCGATCTTCGCCGAAAACGACGTCCGCGCGGACTACAACCGAAAAGCATTTGAAAGCAACGGTATTCGCGCACTGAACTTGATGAGTTCACCCGGCTCGGGCAAGACGACAGTGCTGGGCGCAACGCTGGACGAACTCGCCGGCGAGTTCGCCGTCGGGGTGATCGAAGGCGACATCGCCACCGATCTCGACGCGGCCAAGCTCGGCGGGCGAGGCGCTCAGATATCTCTACTCAACACCGGCAACGGGTTCGGCGGCGAATGCCACCTCGACGCACCCATGGTCAACCGCGCGATACAGGGACTGGATCTGCCCCAATTGGACCTGGTGATCATCGAAAACGTCGGAAATCTGGTGTGTCCGGCCGAATTTGACGTCGGCGAGCACGCCAAGGCGATGGTCTATTCGGTCACCGAAGGCGACGACAAACCACTGAAGTACCCGGTGATGTTCCGCGCGGTAGATGTCGTGCTGCTCAACAAGATCGATCTGGTTCCGTATTTGGACGTCGACGTCGACTCCTACCTGGCCCGCGTCCGCGAGGTCAATCCGACGGCGACGATTTTGCCGATCAGCGCCCGCACCGGAGCCGGGATGTCCGCCTGGTTCGGTTGGCTGCGACGGTTCATGGCGGCCTCATCGGCATGAACGCACGGCGGTGCCTCGACTGGGCGCCGAGTAACG
>DASQSQ010000460.1:0-2078 GCA_035642315.1 Mycobacterium sp. | reverse complement strand
GGAAGGTGACTACGACTGCGAGTGTGCGATCAGTCCGTCGGATCGCTAGACCGCAGCGCCGGCCTCGCCTGCCATCCGCTCCAGCACCCGCATTGACCCGGTGACGGATCGCTCCACGAATGCGCCGCTTTGCACAGCGCGGCAATAGATTTGGTAGGGCGCCTGGCCGCCGTCACGTGGGTCGGGGAAGACGTCGTGAATGATCAGCGCCCCACCGGGACTCACCCACTTCGCCCAACCGTCGAAATCTTGCTGCGCCGCGGCCTCGCTGTGTCCGCCGTCGATGAACAGCAGTTGCAGCGGCGTGCGCCATCCGATAGCCACCACGGTCGATTTGCCCACCACTGCCACGACGTTGTCATCCAGGCCGGCGTCGTCGAGCGTGCGCCGCAGGGCAGGCAGGGTGTCAAAACGTCCGGTGGCCGCGTCGACCAGCGAGGTGTCGTGGTACTCCCATCCGGGCTGATGTTCCTCCGAACCGTGATGGTGGTCGACGGTGTAGAGAACGCTGTCACGGGCGAGCGCCGCCGCCCCCAACAGCACCGTGGACTTGCCGCAGTACGTCCCGATCTCCACGCCGACACCGTGATCGAAGTAGCTCAGCGCGGCGTCATGCAGCGCCCGGCCTTCGTCGGCGGGCATGAATCCGGTGACCCGTTCCGCCAGTTGGAATAACGCGGCGGTCCGCTGGTCAGCAGCCGACGGGTTTGAGGAGAACGTCATCGGTTGAACCGTAACAGTCGCCTTGCCGCGCCTGTGACGGTGTAGTAGCGTCCGGACACGTGTCCAACCCGGTAGCTCGGGAATCGACCAGGCGGAGACTGACCGCTAAGCAAGCCAACACCGTTGACCGGCTGGGCCACGCTGCGATCGAAGTGCTCAGCCGAGAAGGCTTCTCCGGCTTGACGATTCGCATGGTCGCCGCCGAAGCCGGAGTCGGCGCAGCGACGGCCTACACGTACTTCTCATCCAAGGAACACCTCGTTGCAGAGGTTTTCTGGCGGCGGTTAGCCGCCACTCCGGTTCCGACGACCGATTCGCCCGATCCGACCGTCCGCGTGATCGCGGTACTGCGGCACATCGCCCTGTTGGTGGCCGATGAACCCGAACTCGCCGGTGCGGTGACCAACGCCCTGCTCGGCAAGGACCCCGAGGTCAGGCATCTGCGGCTGCGCATCGGCCGCGAGATTCATCAGCGCCTGGTCGCGGCCCTGGGCCCGGACTGTGCTGACGTCGTCGAATCGCTGGAACTCCTCTACGCGGGAGCGCTGGTGCGCGCCGGTATGGGATATGCGTCGTACACGCAGATTGCCGACCGATTGGAGGCCTCGGCGCGACTGTTGTTAACCGGGAGGCTGTCTGGTGCTCAAGACCTGGCATGATCACGGCCATGGACGCCGTCGATCACCCTGAACGCGACGAAGCCTGGGACGCCTCGGCGCGCTCCGAGACTGAAACCCAACGCTTAGACCGCAATTGGCTCAGCCTGCTGCAAGAGTTGCGGGTAGTGCAGACCGGCGTCCAACTGCTCACCGGCTTTCTGTTGACGTTGCCGTTCCAACAGCGCTTCGACACGCTGAACGCCACGATGCGGGTGATCTATCTGGTCACGGTGGGCTGCTCGGTCGCCGCAACGGTGCTGTTGGAGTCTCCGGTCGCGATGCACCGCTTGCTGTTTCGGCGGCATCGAATCGAGTACGTCGTTGCCACCGCGCATCGGTTCGCATACGCCGGGTTACTGCTGATGGGCTTGGCGCTTACCGGCGTAACCGTGACAATTTTCGGCGCGGTCGCCGGCCCGGTCGCGGGTGCGATAGCCGGGAGCTGCGCCGTGCTGGCTGGGGTCGGCTTTTGGGTGGTGTTGCCGCTGCGGGAGCGACGCGAAGCACCCCCGCCGACCGACTAAGCCAGCAACCGCGGGCCGGTTTGCGCACCGAGCAACCCGGGAACACACCTGCAATGTTGATCCGCAGAATCGCTCGCCCCCTGCTGTCCGCGGTATTCATCGGCCAAGGTGTCGAGACACTGCGAAACCCCAAAGCCACCATGGACGCGGCCCAGCCGACAGTGACGGCGCT
>DASQSQ010000459.1:0-15100 GCA_035642315.1 Mycobacterium sp. | reverse complement strand
AAGTCGCCGTCCCGTGGGTTGCATTCGGTGGCGGCCAAGGATAGCCGTGGTGCGTTGCGGCCAAAGACCGACGCAGCCGGCCGGCTGGTGGGTCTGCAATGGGGGGCCGGATTCGTGATCGCCATTGCCCTGCCGGCGTCGACTGGCCGGCGTGGCAAGGAGGAGCAGGCCGAGCTGGCCGAGATCGAGGCCTTGATCGCGGCCAGCAAAGTGCGCTCCACTCGGATCGTGCGCACCGTTGTCAACGGCCGCGACACGTACCGTATGCAAATGGTGTGCGACGGGCATCCGACCCGGCGCCATCCGGTCGGGGGCGGGCGGGTCTCGTTCGACCTCGGGCCCAGTGAAATCGCGATCGCCGTCCAACGGAGCGACGGGACCTCGATGGGGTGGACTGAGCCGCTGGCTGAACGGACCTGTTTGAACACCGTCCGGTTACGCCGGCAACAGCGGCGCCTGGACCGTCAGCACCACGCCGGGTCGCCGGGCTGCTTCAAACCGGACGGCACCCACCAATCTGGGCGGTGCGACTGGCAGCGCTCCCACACAGCTAAGCAAACCAGTACCCGTGCAGCCGAGCTGCACCGTCGGTTGGCCGAGTATCGCAAGACGCTGCACGGGGCGCTGGCTAACCGGCTGTTCGCGCACGGCGCCGCCATGGCGTGCGAGAAGCTCGATTACGTCGCTTGGCAGAAGAACTTCCCGCGCAGTGTGCGGGACCGGGCACCGGGACTGCTCGTTTCGACGATCCGCCGCAAGGCTGAAAGCGCCGGCGGCGATCGCCTTTACGAGTACAACCCGAAAACGACTGCCCTGTCCCAAACCTGCCTGTGCGGGAACCGTGAGAAAAAGCCGCTTTCGCAACGAGTCCACCATTGCGGGTGCGGTATCAGAGCAGATCGGGACCTGTTTTCGGCCTACCTCGGGCTGCATGTCCGTAGGCAGGAGGATGGTCTCGATCGGCTGGACCTGGAGGCAGCCAACCACGGCTGGCTGCTCCACCGTCACGACGTTGATGGTCGCCGAGGCCCAGCCGCAGCCGTACCTAACCGGCGAGGCCGCAGACATCCGCCGTCGCGGAGGTCGGTGGCGCGCATCGAGGCCCGCAGGACCCGAAGCGACAGAGCCGGTCGGCGCGAACTTCCATCGTCACCCGGCCAACGGCGTTGCCCGCATGAGCAACGAGACAGCCAGCGCATTCGGTGGAATCCCGGCACTTCAGTGCCGGGAGAACGTCAACACATATGATCGGCACTTGCGCGTCACGCTGTGCCGCGAACCCCTGAAAGCCCCCAGCACAAGGAGAGTGTCGCCGCGTGGGTGACCAACCCGTCGACCTGTCGCTGGAGGCGTTGACCGCTACCGTCAACGCAGCCCGGCAAGCCTTCGCAGGCGCGGCCGATCTGGAAGCACTGGCACGCGCAAAGACTGAGCACCTCGGCGACCGCTCGCCGCTGGCGCTGGCCCGCCAGGCGTTGGCCACCGTACCCAAGGCCGACCGTGCCGACGCGGGTCGGCTGGTGAATAGTTCTCGCAGCGACGTGCAAAGCAGTTACGACGAACGACTGGCGGAGTTGCGCGCCGAGCGTGATGCGGCCGTGCTGATCGCCGAGCGCATCGACGTAACTTTGCCGTCGACTCGTCAGCGGATCGGAGCACGGCATCCGATCACGATTCTGGCCGAGCACGTCGCCGACACCTTCATCGCGATGGGGTGGGAGCTTGCCGAGGGGCCGGAGGTGGAGACCGAGCAGTTCAACTTCGATGCGCTGAACTTCCCGGCCGACCACCCGGCGCGCAGCGAGCAGGACACTTTCTATATCGCTCCGGAGGGCTCTCGGCAGTTGCTGCGCACGCACACGTCGCCAGTGCAGGTGCGCACGCTGCTCGAGCGCGAGCTACCGGTCTACATCGTCTCGATCGGCCGCACATTCCGCACCGACGAACTCGACGCCACCCACACGCCGGTCTTCCATCAGGTGGAGGGACTGGCGGTGGATCGTGGTCTGACGATGGCTCATCTGCGCGGAACGCTCGACGCATTCGCCCGGGCCGAGTTCGGGCCGGGGGCGCGCACCAGGATTCGTCCGCACTTCTTCCCGTTCACCGAGCCGTCCGCGGAAGTCGACGTCTGGTTCGAGAACAAGCGCGGCGGCGCCGGCTGGGTGGAGTGGGGCGGCTGCGGAATGGTGAACCCGAATGTGCTGCGCGCCGCTGGTATTGACGCGCATATGTATTCGGGCTTTGCCTTCGGGATGGGGCTGGAACGCACTCTGCAGTTCCGCAACGGCATCCCTGACATGCGTGACATGGTCGAGGGCGACGTTCGGTTCTCGTTGCCGTTCGGGGTGGGTGCGTGATGCGCGTCCCGTACAGCTGGTTACGTGAAGTGGTTTCGGTCGGTGCCCCGGGCTGGGATGTGCCCCCCGATGATCTCGAGCAGGCGCTGGTGCGCATCGGCCACGAGGTCGAAGAGGTGATCACGCTCGGCCCTGTCGATGGACCGTTGACGGTCGGGCGGGTGATCGAGACCGAAGAGCTCACCGAGTTCAAGAAAGCGATCCGGGCCTGCAAAGTCGACGTCGGCGAAGATCGGCCGCGCGAAATCATCTGTGGCGCAACGAACTTTGCGGCAGGCGATCTTGTGGTGGTGGCGCTGCCCGGAACCACGCTGCCCGGCGGGTTCACGATCACCGAGCGCAAGACCTACGGTCGCACCTCCGACGGAATGATCTGCTCGGCGGCCGAACTCGGCTTGGCCACAGACCATTCCGGCATCCTGGTGCTGCCGCCGGGAACCGCCGAGCCAGGTGCGAGCGGCGTCGCGGTGCTGGGCCTGGACGACGTCGTCTTCCACCTGGCGATCACCCCGGACCGCGGTTACTGCATGTCGGTTCGCGGTTTGGCCCGCGAGATCGCCTGCGCCTACGACCTCGACTTCATCGACCCAGCTGCTGTGCCTGTGTTGCCCCGCGAAGCGGACGCCTGGCCGTTGACCGTGCAACCGGAGACCGGCGTACGCCGGTTCGCGCTGCGCCCGGTGACCGGAATCGACCCGAACGCGGTGTCGCCGTGGTGGTTGCAGCGCCGACTGCTGCTCTGCGGGATCCGGGCGATCTCGCCGGCCGTCGACGCGACGAACTACGTGATGCTGGAATTGGGTCACCCGATGCACGCGCACGATCTCAAGCGAATCACCGGCGGCTTCGCGGTGCGGTTAGCCCGGCCCGGGGAAACCGTCGTCACCCTCGACGACATCGAGCGCCGGCTCAACCCGGCCGACGTCCTGATCGTCGACGACGTCGCGACCGCGGCGATCGGTGGAGTGATGGGGTCGGGCACCACCGAAATGCGCGACGACTCCACCGATGTGCTGTTGGAGGCCGCGGTGTGGGACCCGGCCGCGGTGTCGCGCACCGCGCGACGGCTGCACCTGCCCAGCGAGGCCGCCCGTCGCTACGAGCGCGAGGTCGACCCGGCTATCTCGGTGGCGGCGCTGGACCGCTGCGCCGGATTGCTCGCCGACATCGCCGGCGGCGAGGTGTCGGAAAAGCTGACCGACTGGCGGGGGGACCCGCCGCGGGACGACTGGACGCTTCCGCCAATCTCGATTGCCGCCGACCTGCCGGACCGCACGGCGGGGGTGAGCTATCGGCCGGGCACGACGCCCAGGCGGCTGACCCAGATCGGTGCGGCGGTAAGCGATGACGGGGCGAGCCTGACCGTGACGCCGCCGAGTTGGCGGCCCGACCTGCTGCAGCCGGCCGACCTGGTCGAGGAGGTGCTGCGGCTGGAGGGCCTGGAACTCATCCCGTCGGTGCTGCCGTCGGCGCCGGCCGGGCGGGGACTGTCGGCGAGCCAGCGGCGGCGCCGCGCGGTCGGCAAGTCGCTGGCGCTGTCGGGTTACGTGGAGGTCCTTGCGACGCCGTTTCTTCCCGCCGGCGTCTTCGACGCCTGGGGGCTGCCCGCCGACGACGAACGCCGTCACACCACCCAGGTGCTCAACCCGCTGGAGGCCGACCGGCCGCATTTGGCCACCACGTTGCTGCCGGGTCTACTGGAAGCGTTGGCGCGCAACGTGTCCCGCGGCATCGTCGATGTCGCGCTGTTCACCATCGCGCAGGTGGTGCAGCCGACCGAGCAGACCAAGAGCGTCGGGCTGATCCCGGTCGAGCGACGTCCCACCGACGAGGAGATCGCGCTGCTCGACACGTCGCTGCCGCACCAACCGCAGCACGTCGCCGCGGTGTTGACCGGTCTGAGGGAGCCGCGTGGGCCGTGGGGTGAGGGCCGGCGAGCCGAAGCGGCCG
The DNA here is from genome assembly GCA_035642315.1 of Mycobacterium sp. Classification (GTDB taxonomy): domain Bacteria; phylum Actinomycetota; class Actinomycetes; order Mycobacteriales; family Mycobacteriaceae; genus Mycobacterium. The sequence goes on along the minus strand of DASQSQ010000459.1, from coordinate 10,790 downwards.
ACGCGTTCGAGGCGGTCCGGACCGTCGCTGCTGCCAGCGGCATTGAGGTGGTGCTGCGCGCGGCTCAGTATCTGCCCTGGCATCCGGGCCGGTGCGCCGAGGTGCTCATCGGCGACGTCTCGGTTGGTCACGCGGGGCAACTACATCCCGCGGTGATTGAGCGCTCCGGGCTGCCCAAGGGCACCTGCGCGGTCGAGCTGAACCTCGACGCGATGCCGATTGTCGAGGCGTTGCCCGCGCCGCGGGTTTCGCCTTTTCCCGCGGTATTCCAAGACGTCAGCTTGGTGGTGGACGCGGATGTCGCCGCGCAAACGGTCGAGAACGCGATCCGCGACGGTGCCGGTGAGCTGTTGGAGGAAGTCCGGCTCTTCGACGTCTATACCGGCCCGCAGCTCGGGGAAAGTCGTAAGTCGCTGACGTTCGCGCTGCGGTTCCGCGCGGCAGACCGCACGCTTACCGAAGACGAGGCCAGCGCGGCCCGGGATGCAGCAGTACGGAGTGCCGCCGAACGGGTCGGCGCGGTGCTGCGCGGCTGAAATTTCTGGGAAGAATGAATTTGCAAGAGCATGCATAGTCATGCAACGATGGGCGGCATGACCCAGGCGATGCGGGTGGCGGTGGCCGGGGCCAGCGGCTACGCGGGCGGCGAGATCCTGCGGCTGCTGCTCGGGCACCCGGCATACCACGACGGACGGCTGACGATCGGCGCGGTGACCGCTGCCGCCAGCGCGGGCAGCGCCCTCGCCGAGCACCATCCGCACCTGCTACCGCTGGCCCAGCGGGTGCTGGAGCCGACCGAGGTTGACGTACTGGACGGCCACGACGTGGTTTTCGTCGCGCTTCCGCACGGTCATTCGGCGGCGCTGGCGCAACAGCTCAGCCCGCAGACCCTGGTGGTGGATTGCGGTGCGGATTTTCGTCTGGTCGACGCCGGCGCGTGGGAGCGCTTCTACGGCTCCGAGCACGCCGGTAACTGGCCTTACGGGCTGCCGGAGCTGCCCGGCGGGCGGGATGCGCTGCGCGATGCCCGGCGCATCGCGGTACCGGGCTGCTATCCGACGGCCGCGTTGCTGGCGCTTTTTCCCGCGCTGGCTGCCGATCTCGTCGATCCCGCCGTCACCGTCGTCGCGGTCAGCGGCACCTCCGGCGCCGGCCGCGCCGCGAAGACCGATCTGCTCGGTTCGGAGGTCATCGGTTCGGCACGGGCTTACAACATCGCCGGCGCGCACCGGCACACTCCCGAAATCGTCCAGGGGCTGAAGCAGGTCACCGACCGGGATGTCACCGTGTCGTTCACACCGGTGCTCATCCCGACCTCGCGCGGCATCCTGGCGACGTGTACTGCCCGTACCCAGTCGCCGTTGTCACAGCTGCGAGCGGCCTACGAAAAGGCCTACCACGAAGAGCCTTTCGTTCACCTTCTGCCCGAAGGGCAACTGCCGCGCACCGGCTCGGTGATCGGCAGCAACGCCGCGCACATCGCGGTCGCGGTCGACGAGGACGCGTCCACCTTCATCGCCATCGCGGCGATCGACAATCTGGTCAAGGGCACCGGCGGCGCCGCCGTCCAGTCGATGAACCTGGCGCTGGGCTGGCCGGAAACCGAAGGCCTTTCGGTGGTAGGGGTGGCGCCGTGACCCACGCCGACGACGATGGTGCCGGCGCAGCCGGGATCGAGGAGTGGCGCCGATGACTGGAGTGACCGAAACGGCGCCTCTGCTGCGTGCTCAGGGAGTGACGGCCCCGGCCGGGTTCCGCGCCGCCGGGATCGCGGCCGGCATCAAAGCATCGGGTGCACTAGACCTGGCGCTGGTGTTCAATGAGGGCCCCGACTATGCCGCCGCCGGGGTCTTCACCCGCAATCAGGTGAAGGCGGCACCCGTGCTCTGGACACAGCAGGTGCTGACCACCGGCCGGCTGCGGGCGGTGATTCTGAACTCCGGCGGCGCGAACGCGTGTACGGGTCCGGGCGGCTTTGCCGATACTCATGCCACCGCCGAGGCAGTTGCCGCCGCGTTGTCGGACTGGGGCACGGAAACCGGCGCGATCGAAGTCGCGGTGTGCTCCACCGGATTGATTGGCGATCGGCTGCCGATGGACAAGGTCCTCGCCGGCGTCGGTCACGTCGTGCATGAGACGGCCGGCGGGCTGGCCGGCGGAGAAGGGGCCGCGCGGGCCATCATGACCACCGACACCGTGCCCAAACAGGTTGCGCTGCACCATCCGGACAAGTGGACCGTTGGCGGCATGGCCAAGGGCGCGGGGATGCTGGCGCCGTCGCTGGCGACCATGCTGTGCGTGCTCACCACCGATGCGGTGGCGGAATCCGGTGCACTTGAGAACGCGTTGCGGCGAGCCACCGCACGCACATTCGACCGCCTCGACATCGACGGCAGTTGCTCGACCAACGACACCGTGCTGCTGCTCGCCTCGGGCGCAAGCGAGATCGCGCCCTCTCAAGCCGATCTCGACGACGCGGTGCTGCGGGTCTGCGATGACTTGTGCGCGCAGCTGCAGGCTGACGCCGAAGGCGTCACCAAACGGGTCACCGTGACCGTGACGGGTGCCGCCACCGAGGACGACGCGCTCACTGTCGCTCGCACGGTGGCCCGCGACAGCCTGGTCAAGACCGCGTTGTTCGGTTCCGATCCGAACTGGGGCCGGGTGCTGGCGGCCGTCGGCATGGCGCCGTTCGGCCTGAATCCGGACCGAATCACGGTGTCATTCAATGGTTCTGCAGTATGTGTTGACGGCGTCGGCACGCCGGGCGCACGCCAGGTGGACCTGTCCGGCGAGGAGATCGACGTGCTCGTCGACCTCAAGATGGGCAACAGCCAGGCAGCCATCCGCACCACCGACTTGTCGCACGCCTATGTCGAAGAGAATTCGGCTTATTCGTCATGATTACCGGCGCAGTGACGACCGAGACGAAGGCCCATGTGCTGGCCGAAGCCCTGCCTTGGCTCAAACAGTTGCACGGCAAGATCGTGGTGATCAAATACGGCGGCAACGCGATGGTCGACGACACATTGCGATGCGCGTTCGCCGCCGACATGGCGTTCTTGCGTAACTGCGGGATTCACCCGGTCGTCGTGCATGGCGGCGGCCCACAGATCAGCGCCATGCTGCAGCGACTCGGCATCCCCGGCGACTTCAAGGGCGGATTCCGGGTGACCACACCCGAAGTGCTCGACGTGGCGCGGATGGTGTTGTTCGGTCAGGTGGGCCGCGAGTTGGTCAACCTGATCAACGCACACGGCCCTTACGCGGTGGGCATCACCGGCGAGGACGCGCAGCTGTTCACCGCGGTGCGCCGCAGCGTCACCGTCGACGGCGTGCCCACCGACATCGGGCTGGTGGGAAACGTCGACCATGTCAACGCCGCCGCGATCCTGGACCTTATTGCAGCGCAACGTATCCCGGTCGTCTCGACGCTGGCGCCGGACAGCGACGGCGTGGTGCACAACATCAACGCCGACACCGCCGCGGCGGCGCTGGCCGAAGCGCTGGGAGCGGAAAAGCTGCTGATGCTCACCGATATCGAAGGCCTGTACACCCGGTGGCCCGATCGCGATTCACTGGTCACCGAAATCGACACGGCGACACTGGCGCAGCTGCTGCCGACGCTGGAGACCGGGATGATCCCCAAGATCGAGGCATGCCTGCGCGCAGTCGGCGGCGGCGTGCCCAGCGCGCACATCATCGACGGCCGCGTCGAGCATTGCGTATTGGTCGAATTGTTTACCGACGTTGGCACCGGCACGAAGGTGGTGAGCGCGTGAACGATACGGCGCAGATGCAGCAGCGTTGGTCCGCGGTGATGATGAACAACTACGGCGTCCCGTCCGTGGCATTGGCCAGCGGGGACGGCGCCGTGGTCACCGATGTGGACGGGAAGTCCTATCTGGATTTGCTTGGCGGCATAGCCGTTAACGTCCTGGGGCATCGCCACCCAGCCGTGATCGAGGCCGTCACGCGGCAAATGTCGACGCTGGGGCACACCTCTAATCTGTATGCCGCCGAACCGGGCATCGCGCTGGCCGAAGCGCTGGTCGGATTGCTCGGCAGCGACGCAGAGGCGCGGGTGTTCTTCTGCAACTCCGGCACCGAGGCCAACGAGTTGGCGTTCAAACTGTCCCGGCTGACCGGGCGCACGAAACTGGTTGCCGCCCAAGAAGCTTTTCATGGCAGAACGATGGGCTCGCTGGCGCTGACCGGCCAGCCGGCCAAGCAGGCACCGTTTGCGCCGCTGCCCGGTGACGTCACACACGTGCCCTACGGCGACACCGAGGCCCTGGACGCCGCGGTCGGCGACGACACCGCAGCGGTCTTCCTCGAGCCGATCATGGGGGAGAGCGGTGTTGTCGTTCCACCCGACGGCTACCTCGCGGCGGCCCGTGAGATCACCGCCCGCCACGGCGCGCTGTTGGTCCTCGACGAGGTGCAGACCGGGATGGGCCGCACCGGTGCGTTTTTCGCCCACCAGCACGACGGCATCACCCCCGACGTGGTGACGCTGGCCAAGGGCCTTGGCGGCGGGTTGCCGATCGGGGCGTGCCTGGCGGTCGGCCCGGCAGCGCGGTTGCTCACACCGGGTCTGCACGGCAGCACGTTCGGCGGCAACCCAATCTGCGCGGCGGCGGCGCTGGCGGTGCTGCGGGTACTGGCCAGCGAAGATTTGGTGCGACGCGCCGAAGTGCTCGGAAAGACGTTGCGCCAAGGCATTGAATCAGTTGGTCACCCGTTGATCGACCACGTCCGCGGCCGCGGCTTGCTGTGCGGAGTGGTGCTCAGCGCACCGGCCGCCAAGGATGTTGAGATGGCCTCTCGCGCCGCCGGTTTCCTGGTCAACGCTGCCGCACCCGACGTCGTTCGGTTGGCGCCGCCGCTGATCATCACCGAACACCAGATCGAGACGTTCGTCGCTGCGCTGCCGGGCATCCTGGACACGGCGGAGGGAAACCGATGACACGACACTTCCTGCGCGACGACGACCTTTCGCCCGATGAACAGGCCGAAGTGCTCGCGTTGGCTGCCGAATTGAAGAAAGACCCGTTCAGCCAACGCCCGCTGGAAGGCCCGCGCGGCGTCGCCGTCATCTTCGACAAGAACTCGACTCGCACCCGGTTTTCGTTCGAGGTGGGTATCGCCCAACTCGGCGGGCACGCCGTGGTCGTCGACGGTCGCAGCACCCAGCTGGGCCGGGAGGAGACACTCCAGGACACCGCGAAAGTGTTGTCCCGCTATGTCGATGCCATCGTGTGGCGGACCTACGGGCAGGCCCGGCTGGCTGCGATGGCCGAAACGGCAACGGTGCCGATCGTCAACGCGCTCTCCGATCAATTCCACCCCTGTCAGGTGCTCGCCGATCTGCAGACCGTCGCCGAGCGTGCCGGATCGTTGCGCGGTCTGCGCATGTCGTACTTCGGTGACGGTGCCAACAACATGGCGCACTCGCTGATGCTCGGCGGTGTCACCGCCGGCATGCACGTCACGGTGGCCGCGCCCGAAGGGTTTGCCCCCGATGGCTCGGTGGTCGCCGCCGCCGAGCGGCGTGCCGCGAAAACCGGCGCATCGGTCGCCGTCACCCCGGACCCGGCAGCTGCCGCATCGGGCGCCGACGTGCTGGTGACCGATACCTGGACGTCGATGGGTCAAGAGGACGACGGGCTGGACCGAGTTCGCCCGTTCCGTCCTTTCCAGCTGAACGCCGGGTTGCTTTCCCTGGCCAGCCCGGAAGCGGTTGTGCTGCATTGCCTTCCGGCGCACCGAGGTCACGAGATCACCGACGACGTGATCGACGGGCCGCACAGCGCGGTGTGGGACGAGGCCGAAAACCGGCTCCATGCGCAGAAGGCACTGTTGGTGTGGCTTTTGGAGCGGTCGAAATGACGCGCTCGAAGACGGCACCCGAAGTCACCCGGGCCGCCCGGCAGGCACGTATCGTGGCGACCCTGTCGTCGGCCGAGGTGCGCAGCCAAAGCGAGCTGGCCGCGCTGCTCGCCGCCGACGGGATCGACGTCACCCAGGCCACGCTGTCGCGGGACCTCGAAGAGCTCGGTGCGGTGAAGCTGCGCGGCGCCGACGGCGGCGTCGGCGTTTACGTGGTGCCCGAGGACGGCAGCCCGTTGCGCGGGGTGTCCGGTGGCACCGCGCGGCTGTCGCGGCTGCTCAGCGAGTTGTTGGTGTCCACCGACGCCAGCGGCAACCTCGCCGTGCTGCGCACCCCGCCCGGCGCCGCCGACTACCTGGCCAGCGCCATCGACCGGGCAGCCCTGCCGTACGTCGTCGGAACGATCGCCGGGGATGACACCATTTTCGTTGCGGCCCGCGAGCCGATGAGCGGCGCCGAGCTCGCAACCGTGCTCCAAGACCTCAAATAACCGTCGAAACAAGGAGATCAATTCATGTCCGAGCGCGTCATCTTGGCGTATTCCGGCGGTTTGGACACCTCGGTGGCGATCAGCTGGATCGGCAAGGAGACCGGCCGGGAAGTCGTCGCGGTGGCGATCGATCTGGGCCAGGGCGGTGAAGACATGCAGCTGGTGCGCCAGCGAGCGCTGGACTGCGGTGCCGTCGAAGCGGTCGTGGTTGACGCCCGCGACGAGTTCGCCGACGGCTACTGCCTACCCACCATCTTGTCCAACGGTCTGTACATGGATCGCTACCCACTGGTGTCGGCGATCAGCCGGCCGCTCATCGCCAAACATCTGGTCGCAGCGGCCCGCGAGCACGGCGGAAGCATCGTCGCGCACGGCTGCACCGGTAAAGGCAACGACCAGGTCCGATTCGAAGTCGGATTCGCCTCGCTGGCACCGGATCTGGAGGTACTCGCGCCGGTCCGTGACTATGCGTGGACCCGCGAGAAAGCCATCGCCTTCGCCGAAGAAAATGCCATCCCGATCAACGTCTCCAAACGCTCGCCGTTCTCGATTGACCAAAACGTATGGGGCCGCGCGGTGGAAACCGGCTTCCTGGAACACCTGTGGAATGCGCCGACCAAGGACATCTACGCCTACACCGAAGATCCGACCGTCAACTGGAACACCCCCGACGAGGTGATCATCGGATTCGAGCGTGGCGTACCGGTGTCGATCGACGGCAAGCCGGTGTCGGTGCTCCAGGCGATCGAGGAACTCAACACCCGCGGCGGCGCGCAAGGAGTCGGCCGGCTCGACGTGGTCGAAGACCGGTTGGTCGGTATCAAGAGCCGCGAAATCTACGAGGCGCCGGGGGCTATGGTGCTGATCACCGCGCACACCGAACTCGAGCACGTGACGCTCGAGCGTGAGCTGGCGCGGTTCAAGCGGCACACCGACCAACGCTGGGCGGAACTGGTTTACGACGGATTGTGGTACTCGCCGTTGAAGACGGCACTGGAGTCTTTCGTCGCTAAAACCCAGGAGCATGTGACCGGTGAGATCCGCATGGTGTTGCATGGCGGCCACATTGCCGTCAACGGCCGGCGCAGCGCCGAGTCGCTCTACGACTTCAACTTGGCCACCTACGACGAGGGCGACAGCTTCGACCAGTCCAAAGCCAAGGGGTTTGTGTACGTTCACGGCCTGTCGTCGAAGATCGCTGCGCGCCGGGATCTAACCGCCGATCAACCATGACCACCAACGAAGGATCGCTGTGGGGCGGCAGGTTCGCCGACGGGCCGTCGGACGCACTGGCCGCGCTGAGCAAATCCACCCACTTCGACTGGGTGCTGGCGCCGTACGACATCATCGCGTCCAGGGCGCACACCGTGGTGCTGTTCCAGGCCGGGCTGCTCACCGAAGAGCAACGCGACGGGCTGCTCGCCGGGCTGGACAGCCTCGCCGAGGACGTCGCTGACGGCAGTTTCCTGCCGCTGGTCACCGACGAGGACGTACATGCCGCGCTCGAACGCGGACTGATCGAGCGGGTCGGGCCCGACCTGGGCGGCCGGCTGCGGGCCGGCCGCTCGCGAAACGATCAGGTGGCCACCCTGTTTCGGATGTGGCTGCGCGACGCGATTCGGCGGGTGGCCGCCGGCGCGCTCGACGTTGTCGGCGCATTGGCCGCCCAGGCCGCCGCGCACCCGAGCGCCATCATGCCCGGCAAGACGCACCTGCAGTCGGCTCAGCCGATCCTGCTGGCTCATCATTTACTTGCACATGCCCACCCGTTGTTGCGCGACGTCGACCGGATCGTCGACCTTGATAAGCGCACCGCCGTGTCCCCCTATGGTTCCGGAGCACTGGCTGGTTCGTCGCTGGGCCTCGACCCGGACGCGATCGCCGAACGGCTCGGATTCACAACGGCGGCGGAGAACTCTGTCGACGCCACTGCGGCAAGGGATTTCGCCGCCGAGGCAGCGTTCGTCTTTGCGATGATCGGCGTCGACCTGTCTCGGCTCGCCGAGGACATCATCATCTGGAGCTCAACCGAGTTCGGCTACGTCACCCTGCATGACTCCTGGTCGACCGGCAGTTCAATCATGCCGCAGAAGAAGAATCCCGATATCGCTGAACTGGCTCGCGGTAAATCCGGTCGGTTGATCGGAAACCTCGCCGGCCTGCTGGCGACCCTGAAAGCTCAGCCGCTGGCATACAACAGGGACCTACAGGAAGACAAAGAACCCGTCTTCGACTCGGTGGCGCAACTGGAGCTGGTGCTGCCGGCGATGGCCGGACTGGTGAGCAGTCTGACATTCGACACTGAGCGGATGGCCGCGCTCGCTCCTGCGGGATACACATTGGCCACCGATATCGCTGAATGGCTTGTGCGCCAAGGCGTGCCGTTTAGGGACGCTCACGAGTCGGCGGGTGCGGCCGTGCGCGTCGCCGAGCAGCGCGGGGTCGGGCTGGAGGAATTGACCGACGATGAGCTGGTTGCCGTCAGCGCCCACTTGACTCCCGAGGTTCGAGACGTGCTCACCATTGACGGGTCGGTGTCGTCGCGCGACGCGCGCGGCGGTACTGCGCCGAGCCGGGTTGCCGTGCAACTCGACGCGGTTCATGCTGCCGCCGAACGACTTCGGCAACAGCTCAGGCGGTAGGAGGGCCGCATGCGGGACCGAAAGCACTGGGCCGTGCGGTACCCGCCGGGCGAGGTATTGCTGGCCCTGTATCGGCACCGCGGCCCGGTCATCAACATGGGGATCGGGAGACGGGGTTACACGTACCTGCTTGGTCCGGAGGCGAACAAATTCGTCTTCGCCAATGCCGATGCGTTCAGCTGGCGGGAAGCCTTTCAGGTTCTGGTTCCCGTCGACGGCCCCACGGCATTGGTCGTCAGTGACGGGGCCGATCATCGCCGCCGACGCAGTGTCGTCGCGTCGGCGCTTCATCACCGGAAGGTTGGAGATTACGTTCCGATCATCGCCGCCAACGCTGACGCGGTCATCGATCACTGGCAGCCGGGACAGCGGGTCGACATATATGACTCATTGCGTTCCGCGGTCCGGCGGAGCATCGCTGAAAGTCTTTTCGGCACCCGCATCGGTGAGCATGCCGACTTCCTCGGTGATCAGCTTCACCCGCTGCTTGCGCTGACACATCGGCCACCGCAGGCGATGCGTATCCAGCAGTGGATCGGTTCACCCGGCTGGCGGCGGGCGATGGCTGCACGGGCCCGTATCGACGATTTCGTGGACAGCCAGGTCGCCGACGCGCGCGTCCATCCCAGGCCCGACGATCACTTGCTGACGGCGCTGATCGACAGCCGCCCTCTTGACGGGCAGCCGTTGACCCCCAACGAGATTCGCGATGCGATCGTTTCGCTGATCACCGCCGGTTACGAGACCACCAGCGGCGCACTAGCGTGGGCCGTCTATGCACTGTTGAACGTTTCGGGCGCCTGGGACAGTGCCGCGGCCGAGGTTGACCGGGTCTTAGGCACCGGGCCACCGACCGCCCAGAACATCGCAGCGCTGACCTACCTCAATGGCATCGTCCAGGAGACGTTGCGGCTTTACAGCCCAGGCGTGATCTCGGCTCGCAAGGCGAAACGTGACCTGCAGTTTGACGGGCACCGGATTCGGGCTGGGCGCCTGCTGATTTTCAGTCCGTATGTCACACACCGAATCAGCGACGTGTGGGCCGAACCCGAAGAGTTTCGTCCTGAGCGGTGGGACCCCAACTCGCTGCACTATCGACGGCCGGCGCCGCACGAGTTCATCCCGTTCAGCGCGGGTCTGCATCGGTGTGTGGGATCGGCGATGGCCACCACCGAGATGGCGGTGATGTTGGCCCGGTTGGTGGCAAAGACCCGGCTGCGTCTGCCGGCCCAGCGCATCGGGGCACGCAACTTTGCCGCACTGCGGCCCTGGCCCGGGTTGACCGTTGAGGTCAATCAGGTCTCCGCTAACCGGTAACTAGTGCGCCATCAGCGCGAGATCGAGGGGACCTGAGGAATGTCGCAGGCAGGCAACGGGTGGCAGAAGAAATTTCCCTGGACGGCGTCGCTAGCCGTTGGCCCTAAGCTCGCTCGACGACCTCCGAAAGCTCGAGCCAGCGTGTCTCCAGTCCGGCGACGTCGCCCTCAAGCTCGCGTAACTCCTGGGTGAGCCGGGTAATGCCGACGTGATCGGATTGGTCATGCTCGGCGAGTTCGTGATGCTTGGCCGCGATCTGGTCGGCCAGCCGCGCCAGCCTGCGGTCGATTGCGGCGATCTCCTTCTCGGCGGCGCGCAATTCAGATCCTGAAATCGCCTGCGGCGCAGCGGTGCTGGTGGCCGGCGCGGGAGATGCAGAAGCAAGCGTCTGGCTGGCCAGCTTCAGGTATTCATCGACGCCGCCGGGTAGGTGCCTCAGGCGTCCATC
>DASQSQ010000458.1:0-3888 GCA_035642315.1 Mycobacterium sp. | reverse complement strand
CTGCATCGTGGTTGGTGGCCGCGGGCAGCTCCCAGGTCAGGGCCGCAACCGGGTCCAGGGTGCCGGCTCCGACGACGTTGGATGGCGCGCGGGCCGCGTTGCGCGCGGTCGCCGTGATTCGGTTGATCACCTGGGTGGCGTTCAGCTCTGGATACTTGCTGCGAACCAGCGCCGCGACGCCGGAGACGTAGCCTGCCGCGTAATCGGTGCCGTTGAGCCGGATCAGCTGCTGTTTCTCGTTGGGCATCCCGTTGGCGAGTCCACCGTCGTCGCGGTTGCTCACCGACGCGATGTTCTCGCCGGGTGCGGCGATTCCCACCCACGGCCCGGCCATGGTGAATTTCGACGGCCGGTCGTCCGGCGTGAGCGAGGCCACCGACAGCACGTACGGCTGCCACCAGGACGGCACCGACACCGACGTGACGCCGGCCCAGTTACGCGGGTCGTTCGGCTGGCCTAAGTCGGTGAGCGGGTTGGAGTCACATGACGCTGCGCCGGAACCCCAACCGCTGGAACCATTGTCGCCGGCGGCAGCGACGATCACGGCATCCTTGTCGACCGCCGCGTACCGGATCGCCGCACCCAGTTCCGCCTGGTCGACATTGCGATCGGCGGGCACGCACGTGATCGCCGAGACGTCGATCACCCGGGCGCCCAGGTCGGCCGCATGCACAATCGCCCGGCCCAGCGCGGCGATGTCCACGGCCGCCCGGGCCAGTGTCGGATCGCCGCCCGGAGTTCGAGGCGAGAACCTCGCGGACGTCACGCGCAAAGACACCAGCCGGGCGGCCGGTGCGATTCCGGCGAAGCCGTCGTCACCGGGCTGGCCGGCGATCAGGCCCGCAACCAGGGTGCCGTGCCCGTCGCAGTCGGTGAGGCCGTCGGTCGTTTCCACATAATCGCCACCGGGTTGCACGCCCGGCAGCCTCGGCCCCGGCCGTACTCCGGTGTCCAGAACCGCCACCAGTTGCCCGTCGCCACGCGAGAACCGCCATGCCGCAACCGGATCCAACATCCGCTGGTTCGGCGTCGGCGCGCCCGGATCGGAACCGGGAATGATACCGGAGCTAGTGCAGTCGCCGCTCTTCTCCATCGGCTGCACCGGACCCGGGGCGCCGTTCGGCGGCTTGGCACCCTGGTCAACCTTCGGCTGGGTGATCGCCATGGCCGACGGGCTGACCCACAACGCAGCGGCCAGAGCCGCTGCGAGGCAGCCGTATCGGCGCCGGGCACGGACAGAAATCATCGATTGAGTACCCAGCTGAAGATGCCGACGAGATAGGCGATGACAGGGATCAGCGATGCGTCGATTCCTGAGGCGGCGAAGCCCAGCAGCCGCCGCACCGGTAGCGAATAGGTTTCCGGCGAGGCGATGGTCGGGTTCAGTGCGACCACGACCCAGGCCAGCACCAGCGCAGCCAGCACGATGAGGGCGACGAGCGCGGCCAGATGGTGCGCGGTCGCGGTGTAAAGCACCACCAGCGCGACGCTGACCAGGTAGGGCTGGGCCAGCAACCAGGCTTTGCATGCGGCGGAGTCCCATACCCGGGCCCGTAGCGCGGCCGCCGCCGAGGTCGCGGCGACCACATACCAGCCCCACCCGGCCAGCGTCGCCGGGTGCAACGCGATCGCCACCGACCCGAGCGTGCTGAGCAGCACTGCCCCCGCGATGAAACCGATTTGGTGCGCGTCGCTGATCCGTACGCGTCGCGGCAGGTCCTCCAGCACCCGCAGCGACGGCGCCGACGGGGTGGGGTCACCCGGCGCCGGGATGACCGGCAGCGGGAATCGCGCCCACAGCGCGGATAATTGAGCGGCCTCGACGGTGACCAGCAGCGCCACCACGATCAGTAAGCAGCCGAGGCTGACCAGCGACAGCTGCCAGAGCGATGCCGCGCCGGCGGCCAACAGCACGCCGACACCCAGCACTGTTGTCGCGGTGAAAACCGCGATGGCGCCGCCCTTTTCGCGGTGCGGCAGGATGACATTGATCAGCGACCACGCGGCTACCCCGGCGGCGGCCAGCGTCACCGACGCCGCGCCAAAGCCGCCCGGTACCAGCAAGGCCAACGCCGCGGCGATCGGCACCAGCGCGGCGACCGAGATAGCTGCGCCCGCGCGCTGTGAGGCAAGTGCCAAGCCGGCCAGCGCGGCGAGCACCGCAACCGCGCTAACTGCCCACAGCCCGGCAGGCGAGCCGGTGGCAACGCGGTGGGCAGCGGCCAGACCGGTTGCCGCCCAGATCAATCCAACGACCGCGGCCAGCGCACCGCGCTGGATATGGGCGATCCCCCAGGGCTTCAACCGCGATGCGGAGAAGATCACCGCCGCGTCGGCGATGTCCTCGATGATGCCGGGCGCGGCCGGCCCGGGCGGGACCGGTTGCAATGCCAGCAGATCCCCGTCGACAACGCCGACGGTGTCCAGGCTGGCGTCCAGGCTGAACGGCGCCCCGCCGATCGGAGCCAGGCTGAGCCGAACGGGGGTAACCGAGCCGGTGTCGGCCTCGTCCGCCTCACCGTCTTGGACGGCCGGAACCACCAAACGTTCTACCGCGGGCAGGATTTCGCGCAGCGGCAGCTCGGCGGGCAGCGCCAACTCGGTCAGCCGGCTCTCAGACAGGACGGCGACCCGCACAACGGGCATGACAGCGCTCGACATCACCGGCTCCTCAGGCTCTGGGGGTCCGCTTGGTAGGACATAGCTTCTCTTTCTCTTGTTGAACCGCGGCCGTCCGCGGAAGGCTTAGTTGGATTGCGTACTGAAATCTCGGGACAGCCGGTTGCCGGGGAACCAGTCGCTATCCGGCAGCTCCGCGGTGAGCTGCTCGACGGCAACGGCGATCGCGAACGGGGTTCCGGGCTTGAACGTCGAAATCCATTCGCCGTCGAAGGCACGTGATGGGCTGACCAATATTCTGCCCGCGGTGGTGTCGACGATGCTCATCCCGACCTCGGTGCTGGCGTGCCGTCCGTCGTGGCGACAGCCGACGACGATCTCAACGTAGCTGCGCGGCCCGGTGAACACCGACTCAACGACGGCACGCGCTGACTGCGGGATGCCCAGGTAGTCAAGCACTTCGGCCAGCGAGCCACCGTTGCGCAGTCGCTCGTCGGCCCGTGCGCCAACCCGGGCAGGCAGGCTGAACTCCTCGAACCGCGCCGGCGGCCGCTGCGCCAGACCGACACCCAGTACCGGCACCAGCGCCCGGGCATCGTGGATGTCCATCGCCGTGAACGTCACCAACTGCGCGTTGCGCAACGCTACAACGGTCTTGTCGCCGCGGCGCGCGACGATCCCACGCAGCAGCTCGTCGGCACCAGAGGCTTCGCCGGATCCGACGTACCGCAGATCCAGCCAGCGGTCCGGGAAGCACACCTGCCGCACCCATTCGGCGACCGCCGGGTTGACCTCGCCTCCGGCGGACATCAGACCCATCCGGGTCAGGTCGGCGGCCTGCAGATCGTTGAACGCGCCTCGCTCAGCGGCGTCGGTGTAGGGCATGGTGATCGCCAACACCCACGGGAACGTCCCCGCGCCAACGGTGTCGGCGATATACCACGCCTGCTCGACGGTGAGCTCGACGGCGTTAGCCTGAGCAGCCATCTACTAGCCGCCCCATTTGGCGCCTTCGGCTTGGTCGCGGGCCAGCATCGAGGTGGTGTTGTTTTCATGCGTGCCGGCCATCGCGCGGTAGGCCAACACCAACTGCTCCATGGCCTGATTCCACTGCGCCTGCCACGCCTGATAACTCATCCCAGTATCACCCTGCCAGCCCGCCTGCAGCGCCGCCTGCTCACTGGCGATATCAGCACCCAACCCCTGTAACGTGCCCGCATAACCCGCCATGTCGGCGGAGTGAGCCAGCATCGCCGGGTAGTTGTACAT
>DASQSQ010000457.1:0-2559 GCA_035642315.1 Mycobacterium sp. | reverse complement strand
CACCGCGCGGTCATCGACGGCAAGGGCAAGGAGTCGCGTGGCACCGGCAACGCCGCCGCCACGGTCACCGCCCAGCTGCATGAAGACGGCGATCGCACCCAAGTGAGCGTCGACACCGATTTGAAGATCGTCGGCAAGCTGGCCCAATTCGGCAGCGGAATGCTGCAGCAGGTATCCGAGAAGCTGCTGGGCCAGTTCGTGGAGTCCTTTGAAGCGAAGCTCGCTGCCGGAAATAACGGCAGCGCATCCGGCCCGGAGAACGCGGAGAACACAGCGAGCCCGGCCGCGAGCGTGGCACCGGGCTCGCCGGCAAAACCTATGACGGAAGCGCGCCGAGCCCCTGCCGCTGAGCCGCAGCCCATCGATCTGCTCGAGCTCACCGGTGCCGGCCACCAACTCAAGAAGTACGGCGCCGCGGCGCTGGTGGTAGTCGGCGCGCTGGCGCTGATCTGGGTGCTGCGGCGCCGAAGCTAGCGGCGCATGAACACTCCCTTGCTGCTGCGAGGCGTCGACTTAGCGGCGTTCGCCGCCGCGATGGTGTCGCGGCTGCGCAGCGTTGGGGTGCTGGTGTCCGCCAGCGGCCCACCGCGTTTCGTGCAGGCGCTGCAACAGTTGATACCGGAGACCCCGACGGCCCTCTATTGGGCCGCGAGGTTGACCTTGGTCAACCGGATCGATGACCTCGCGGCCTTCGATGCCGTGTTCTCGTCGGTGTTCGGCGATCTCGACATCCCAAATGACCGCGATGCGCTCCTGCAACTCCCGGGCCCCCGCACGCCCGCCGCCGGCATGGTGAACCGCGCGGGCAATCGATCCAGATCCTCCGAAGCCCAAGCCCAGGATCTGCCATGGGTCACCCGAGCCGCGACCGACCAGGACCACGCCGTAGCTGCCAGCATCCAGCTGCCCGATGTCCTGCCCAGCCGCATCGCTGCACGGGCTGACGAACCGTTCGATCAATTCGACCCCGACGACCTGCGTCTGCTCGGCTCCTGGCTGGAGGGATCGGTACAGCGCTGGCCCCGGCGACGCAGCCTGCGGTTTGAGCCCAGCTCACACGGGAACAGGATTGACCTGCGGGCGACGATGCGCGCCTCGCGGCGCACGGGATGGGAATCGGTGATCCTGGAGCGAACGCGCCCGCGCCGCCGGCCCCGACGGGTCGTCCTGGTCTGCGACGTGAGCCGCTCGATGCAGCCCTACGCTGCGATCTATCTGCATCTGATGCGGGCTGCGGTTCTGCGCCAGGCGGGGATCCGCCCCGAGGTCTTCGCGTTTTCGACGTCGCTGACCCGGCTCACCTCGGTACTGTCTCACCGCTCGGCCGAGGTGGCGCTGGAACGGGCCAACGCGAAGGTGAACGACCGGTACGGCGGCACGTTCATCGGCCGCAGTATTGGTGCCCTGCTAGCGCCGCCACATGGCAACGCGCTGCGCGGCGCGATCGTGATCATCGCCTCCGACGGCTGGGACAGCGACCCCCCCGACGTGCTCGGGCACGCGCTGGCCAGACTGCGTCGCCGCGCCGAGTTGTTGGTGTGGCTCAACCCGCGCGCCGCGCACACTGAATTCCAGCCGCTGGCCGGCTCGATGGCGGTAGCCCTGCCATATTGTGATCTGTTCCTTCCAGCACATTCACTGGCCGGCGTGCACCAGTTGCTGCTGGCATTGGCCGGCGATCACCCCGCTCTTGAGTCATTCGACGATTAGTCCGCTGGCGGCTTAAAGCTCGTCGACGTCCTGACCGCCGGCAAGGTCGCTGCAGTCCACGATCTCGACGTCCCTCCTGCTCCCCAGATAGGCCCCGGCGCCGCGATCTCCCGATATCTGGGCCAGCAACTCGACCCAGTGCCGGCGGGCTAGCACCACCGGGTGCCCCGGCCGATGGCCGAAATACGCGCGCGCCAGGCCGCTGCGGGACGCCGTCGCGCGGCCCAAGACCCGCGCCACCACCGAGGGACCGACATCGGGCGTGTCGACGACGTGCAGCACCGCGTAGTCCGCGTTCATTCGCTGGGCCTGGGCAAGACCGGCGCGCACCGAGGCGCTGAGCCCCTCGTGCCAGTGCGGCGCGGTGATCGCTGTGACCCCAGGTGGGGCCGCGACGTCGGCGGCGCCCAAAACCAGAACGATGTCGGCGCATCCCCCGTCGCGCAGCGCACCGACCGCGGTGTCAAGCCAGCCGTCTACCAGCACCTTCGGCTTGCCATAGCGACGGCCGGCCCCCGCGGCCAGTAAGACTCCGACGCACCGTCGCGTCGAATCTATCGACTGCGATAATGCCACTCTGCCCATCGGCGTTGGCCCCATTTTGGCCCCATATCCGGACTTCGACCATAACTTGCGGGCGGCATGGAGGACCGCGGAAAAGCGCCAAGCTGCAAACTAGCGTGGTGGCCAGGGCCGGGATCGAACCGGCGACCTTCCGCTTTTCAGGCGGACGCTCATACCGACTGAGCTACCTGGCCGGAAGGCATCGTGTGCCTCGACGGCGACCCTGACGGGACTCGAACCCGCGACCTCCGCCGTGACAGGGCGGCGCGCTAACCAACTGCGCCA
>DASQSQ010000456.1:0-12640 GCA_035642315.1 Mycobacterium sp. | reverse complement strand
GTCACCACCATCGGCCCGTTCGTGTTGGCCATCCGTAAACCCGGACCGCACGTCTGATGGCTACAGAAACGGCACGCGCTGGGCAATTACCATCTAGGTCCGTGAGCGACAGCGACGTGGGCACCAACCACCGGGCCGCCCGCGTCGTCGCCGTCGTCGCCGGTTTGCTCGGGGCCCTGCTGGCGGTCGCCACCCCGCTGCTGCCGGTCAAACAGACCACCGCCCAACTGAATTGGCCGCAAAACGGCGTGTTCGGCAGCGTCGAAGCCCCGCTCATCGGCTACGTGGCCACCGACCTGAACATCAGCATTCCGTGCCAGGCCGCGGCCGGACTGGCCGCAACGGGCAAGACGGTGCTGTTGTCGACCGTGCCCAAGCAGGCGCCGAAGGCCGTCGACCGCGGTCTGCTGATTGTGCGCGCCAACGACGAACTGGTGCTCGTGGTGCGCAACGTGCCGGTGGTCACCGCCCCGATCAGCCAGGTGCTGGGCCCGTCGTGCCAGCGGCTCACCTTCACCGCGCACGCCGACCGGGTGACCGCCGAGTTCGTCGGGCTGACCCAGGGACCCAACGCCGAACATCCCGGCTCTCCGCTGCGTGGAGAGAAAAGCGGCTACGACTTCCGGCCGCAGATCGTCGGTGTCTTCACCGATCTCACCGGGCCGGCCCCGCCGGGGCTGAGCTTCTCGGCGACCATCGACACCCGCTACAGCAGCAGTCCCACCCCGCTGAAGATGGCCGCGATGATCCTCGGGCTGGTGCTGACCGCCGTCGCCCTGATCGCGCTGCACATCCTCGACACCGCCGACGGGACCCGGCACCGCCGCTTCCTGCCCGCGCGCTGGTGGTCGATCGGCGCGCTGGACGCTCTGGTGATCGCCGTTCTGGTGTGGTGGCATTTCGTCGGCGCCAACACCTCCGACGACGGCTACATCCTGACCATGGCCCGGGTGTCCGAACACGCCGGCTACATGGCCAACTACTACCGCTGGTTCGGCACCCCCGAGGCGCCGTTCGGCTGGTACTACGACCTGCTGGCCTTGTGGGCCCATGTCAGCACCACCAGCATCTGGATGCGGTTGCCCACCCTGGCAATGGCGCTGACCTGCTGGTGGGCGATCAGCCGCGAAGTCATGCCCCGCCTGGGTCACGCCGTCAAGCAGAGTCAGGCCGCCGCCTGGACCGCGGCCGGCATGTTCCTGGCGGTGTGGCTACCGCTCGACAACGGGCTGCGACCCGAGCCGATCATCGCCCTGGGCATCCTGCTGACCTGGTGTTCGGTGGAGCGCGCGGTGGCCACCAGCCGGCTGCTGCCGGTGGCGATCGCGTGCATCATCGGTGCGCTGACGCTGTTCTCCGGGCCGACGGGTATTGCCTCGATCGGTGCGCTGCTGGTGGCGATCGGGCCGCTGCGGACCATCCTGCACCGCAGATCCAAGCAGTTCGGTGCGCTCCCGCTGATAGCGCCGCTGCTGGCCGCGGTCACCGTCACGGCCATTCTGATTTTCCGCGACCAGACGCTGGCCGGTGAGATCCAGGCCAGCATGCTCAAACGTGCCGTCGGGCCCAGCCTGAGTTGGTTCGACGAACACATCCGCTATGAGCGGCTGTTCATGGCCAGCCCCGACGGGTCGGTCGCCCGTCGCTTCGCGGTATTGGCATTGGTTCTCGCGCTTGGGATTACGGTTGCCATGTCGTTGCGCAAGGGCCGCATTCCGGGCACCGCCGCCGGGCCGAGCCGCCGCATCGTGGGCATCACCATCATCTCGTTCATCGCGATGATGTTCACGCCCACCAAATGGACCCACCACTTCGGGGTGTTCGCCGGGCTGGCCGGACCTCTGGGCGCGCTGGCCGCGGTCGCGGTGACGTCCGCGGCGATGCGGTCTCGGCGCAACCGCACCATGTTCGCCGCCGCCGTGCTGTTCTTGGTGGCGTTGTCGTTCGCCAGCGTCAACGGCTGGTGGTACGTGTCCAATTTCGGTGTGCCGTGGTCGAATCAGTTCCCGGCGTGGCATTACGCCTTTGCCACCGCACTGCTCGGGCTGACCCTGGTTGTGCTGCTGCTGGCGGCGTGGTTCCACTTCGTCGACCCGGATAACGGCCCGCCCAAAACCCGCTACGGCGCACGCGTGGCTGGAATCGTCCAGTCCCCGTTGGCAATTGCGACGTGGGTGCTGGTGGTTTTCGAGGTCGTGTCGTTGACCCTGGGCATGACCGAGCAGTACCCGGCATGGTCGGTGGGCCGGTCCAACCTCGAGGCGCTGACCGGCAAGTCCTGTGGACTTGCCGAGGACGTGCTGGTCGAGCAGGACCCCAACGCCGGCATGCTGACGCCGGTGACGGGCCCGGCGAGCGACGCGCTGGGGGCCGGACTATCGGAAGCGTTTTCCCCCAACGGTATTCCCGCCAACGTCCGTGCCGACCCGGTGATGGAACGCCCGGGCGACCGCAGCTTCGTCAACGCCGACGAGAAGACCACCAACAATCAGGCAGGCACCGAGGGCGGTACCACCCCTGCACCGGGAATCAACGGCTCGCTCGCGCAGCTGCCGTTCAACCTGGATCCCGCGCGCACGCCGGTGCTGGGCAGCTGGCGGTCCGGCGTCCAGGTGCCCGCCCACCTGCGGTCGGGCTGGTACCGGCTGCCCGCGCGGGACAAGGCGCGCCCGCTGCTCGTGGTGAGCGCGGCGGGGCGCTTCGATCCTCATGAGGTCCAGGTGCAGTGGGCGACCGACGCCGAAGCGGCCGGCGGACATCCCGGCGGATCATCCCAATTCGCTGATGTGGGGGCCTCGCCGGCTTGGCGCAACTTGCGGTTGCCGTTGTCGGCCATCCCGAGCGCCGCCACCCAGATCCGTTTGGTTGTCAACGATGAAGACCTCGCGCCGGAGCACTGGATCGCGGTCACACCACCGCGTATTCCAGCGCTGCGCACGCTGCAGGATGTGGTGGGCTCCAAGGACCCGGTGTTCCTGGACTGGCTCGTCGGGCTGGCCTTCCCCTGCCAGCGAGCATTCGGACATCAAAACGGCGTCGACGAGACGCCGAAATGGCGCATCCTGCCCGACCGATTCGGCGCCGAGGCCAACTCGCCGGTGATGGACAACAACGGCGGTGGCCCGCTGGGCGTCACCGAGTTGCTGGTGAAAGCGACCACGACGGCCACCTACTTGAAGGACGACTGGTCCCGGGACTGGGGCTCGTTGCAACGGTTGACGCCGTACTACCCGAACGCGGAGGCCGCCCGTCTCG
The DNA here is from genome assembly GCA_035642315.1 of Mycobacterium sp. Classification (GTDB taxonomy): domain Bacteria; phylum Actinomycetota; class Actinomycetes; order Mycobacteriales; family Mycobacteriaceae; genus Mycobacterium. The sequence continues at coordinate 9,385 of DASQSQ010000456.1, read as the reverse complement.
ACCTTGGTTCGGCAACGCGCAGCGGCTGGTGGAGCCCGGCGCCGTTGCGGCAGTAGCCGAACGCCCATTTTTCTTCAGGACTCGGGACGGAACTTGCTTCGCAGTGATACACAAATAATGTATACAGTTAATCGTGTATCACGATGCATACCGAGAGGACGAACGATGACCGCAGCGCAGTTGCCGACGATTCCCGAACCCACGCCGTGGGATGCGTTGCTGCGGTTGGACGGCAAGTGCGCGGTGGTCACCGGCGGCAGCCGGGGTCTGGGCGAGGCGATCGTCCACCGGCTCACCCAAGCTGGGGCGGCGGTGGTGTTCACAGGCCGCGGCGCCGAAGCACTGCAGAAGCTCGAAGACGAGCTGACCGCCGGCGGCGCCACCGCGGCGGGGGTCCCCGCCGACGTCGCCAACCTCAGCGATTCGCAACGGGTGATCGACCAGGCGGTGCAGCGCTTCGGGCGGGTCGACATCCTGGTGAACAATGCCGCGCTGTATACACCGTCGCTCGCGATGGAGACGAGTGAGGAGCTGTTCGATAGCATCGTCGGCGCCGACCTGAAGGGGGCGTTCTTTCTCGCGCAGTACGCGGCCAAAACGATGATCGACACGGGCGGCGGCGGTCGCATCATCAACCTGCTGTCCACGGATGCATTCAAACCCATGGGGCCGTTGGCGGCTTACGCGTCAGCCAAGGCCGGACTGTGGGCGGCCACCCAGAATCTGGCGAAAGAACTAGCGCCACAACAGATCCTGGTCAACGCTGTGACGCCGGGCTCGACGTTGACCGAGGAACGTCTGGCCGCCTTCCGTGACGGCACGTTCGCTTCCGCGCAGGTGCCGGTGGGCGCGACGACGACCCGGCAGGGCTTGCAGGCCGCTTTGGACGCGGGCACCTTCGCGCAGATGCTGACCACGATGATGCCGCTGGCACGACCCGGCTGGCCCGACGAGATCGCGAAAGCCGTGCTGTTCTTGGCCTCCGACATGGGCAGCTACGTCAGTGGGGCCAACATCTTCGTCGACGGCGCCCAACATCTCCGATGACCGCTGTGCCCACCCAAACCACCACGGACACAATCGGATCCGACGATGCGGAGCCGGTCGGCGACGACTTGGTTGCCGCCGCTCTGCGCGCTGCGCGCGAACTGGGCAAGGATGTCGCCGATGTGCCGGTGCTGGCCATTGCCCGGCAGGCCGGGATCTCGCGCAGCACACTGCTGCGCCGCTTGGGCGGCACCCGTGCCGCGTTGGATGCGGCGGTGCGGGCGGCGGGGGTCGATCCGGGCGGGCAGGCTCCAATACGCACCCGCGCCCTCGACGCCGCCGCAGAGTTGATCGACACTCGCGGATTGGCCGCGACCACCCTGGAAGCGATTGCCGTCCAAACTCAATGCTCGGTCAACAGCCTCTACGCGGTCTTCGGCGGGCGCGACGAACTACTGCGGGCATTGTTCGAACGCCACAGTCCACTACTGCAAATCGAGGACTTCTTCGACAGCCACCACGGCGACCTACCGACTACGGTGCGCCGCTTGTACATCATGATCGCCCACACACTCGACACCGAACCTCGGGTAGCGCCGGCCTTATTGGCGGAGGCATTGGCCCGACCTGACAGCCCGGCGATCCGGAACCTGTTGAGCCACAACGCCCCTCGCCTACTGGCGAGTCTCGGCGCTTGGCTGACCGAGCAGATCGAGACTGGTCAGGTCCGCGAGATCCCGCTGCCGCTACTCATCCAGCAACTCATCGCCCCGCTTGCCATCCACATGCTGACCCGTCCCAACCTGCCCCAGATCCCCGGCATCGAGCTGCCCGACCTGGACACCGTCTGCGACACCTTCACCGAGACATTCCTGCGCGCCGTCGCCACCCGGCCGCGCGCATCCAAGACCCGAAAGAAAAAGCATGACCACTCCTGATCCCACCCGCAACGCCCGCATGGTGCTGGGCACGGCGTTCACCGCCGCCGGCGTTGCGCACGTCGTCAAACACGAGTGGTTCGAAAGCCTGGTGCCCGAACAACTCTCGCAGTGGCGGAAACCCATCAGCGCGGTCACCGCCGTAATCCAGATCGTCGGCGGTATCGCGATGTTCATTCCCCGCGCGCGGTTGCTGGCGCGGTGGACCAACATGGCGATGCTGGTGCCGACGCTGCCCGCAGCCGCCGACCAGATCAACCACCCCGAAGTGCTTCGCAAGGTCGGCATTCCGCCCGCCCTGGCGCCGGTGCGCGTCGTCGTTCAGACTCTGGTGGCCGCCGTGACATGGTGGGCTACCCGACCCGCTCCGGTCGAGCAGCGTTAGAACGCGACCTGTCGCCGTCCGGCGCGGAAGGCTGTGACGCAGGCGGTGAGAGCCAGCAAGGCGAACACGGCGAACGCCCAACGCGCCGCCGACACACCGCCGCCATCGGAGCCATTCACCACGACCCCGGCCAGCCCGGCCCCGAACGCGCCGAAGATCAGCTGCACCGAGTTGATCGCGGTAGCGGCGGCGCCGCCCTCAGCGGGGTCGTCGACATCGCCCATCGCCCACGCCGACAGGTGCGGGTAGGCGGCGCCGATACCGATCCCGACGGCCAGCAGCGCCGTCCCGCACAGGACGATCACACCGATCGGTGCGCCTTGGATGTGGGTAGCGCCGGCCAGCGCCAGGCCGATCGCCATCACCACCGGTGCAACTATCACCACGCCCACAATCGAGCGGGCCTTGTTCAGTGAGCCGCTGCCCAGTCCGCTGATCGTCCAGCCGATCGACAACGCCGCACCCAACAGGCCGGCCATGATCGGGCCCAGATGCGCGAGCCGCTGACCGAACAGGGGGACATAGAGGTCGACCTTGGTCGCGGCGACCAGCAGACCCAGGGTCAGGTAGACCCACTTCAACGGGCCGAATCCGAACACGCTGGCGGGCAGCACCGCCGTCGTCATCCGCCGATCAACCACCAAAAACGCTCCGACCAGCCCGGCGCCGACAGCAAGCAGAGCGGCGGTCGCGACGGTGTTGTGCGGAAGCGACGCCACGCTGACCGCCAGCGCCGCGGCGCCCAACAGCACTATCGACGGCACCGGAATCCGCGCCGAGCCAGGCGGGCGATCCCGCTCACCGTTGTCCACCGACAGCACGCCCGGTGCCAGCACCGACATCGCCACGCTCAGCATGGCCAGCAAGCCGAACGCCCACCGCCACGCGCCGAGCTGCGCGAAAACTCCGCCCAGCGCCGGGCCGAGCAGCGCACCGATACCCCACGTCGCCGATGCCATGGCCGCACCGCGGCTCCACAGATATCGCGGCAGCACGGCGTTGATCACCGCGAAACTCAGGCCGCACAGCAGACCGCCCGCCAGCCCCTGCAAGAACCGGCCCGCCAGCAAGATCTCCATGTTCGGCGCGGCCGCGCATACCAGGCTGCCGGCGCCCAACACCGCGAAACCCAACAGATATGACAGACATGAGCCGATGCGGTCCAAAAGCGAATTGACGGTCGCCGCCGCGACCACCGACCCGACGAGGTACAGCGTCGTTACCCACGAATAGATCCGCTCGCCGCCGATCTCATTGATCGTGCTGGGCAGCATGCTGATCGTCAGGAACTCATTGGTGGAATAAAGCACCACGCCCCCGGCGACCACAGCTGACGTACGGCGATAAGGGGTACTCCACAACTCACGCCAGTGGCCGGTGGTGTTCGTCGTTTCCTGCTCTATTAACTCCACCACCGCTAGCCCACTAAACCATGGTTCCGCGGAGGAGTCGAACCGCTTTGGAAGGTGGGTCCGGCATCCTGGCCGGTCCAAACCAAGGCGGCCGGCGCGAGGACCTGCACGGTCATCGGCTGTTGCCGGTTAGATCACAAACGGTCTTAATCGCGTGTGTCCAGGCCGCCACGCGGCCTGCATCGTCGCCGGACGAACGTAGTCGCCTACCATCGTCCCTCGTGCCCCCCGACGAAAGTGAGCGATCGACGCGTCACCTCGCGCGCTGGATCGCCGTCGTCGCGGGAATCGCGGGGGCGTTGCTGTGCGCGTTGGTTCCACTGCTTCCGGTGAAACAAACCACGGCGACGATTCTCTGGCCGCAGGGCCTCACCGACGGACATGTGACCGATATCACCGCGCCGCTGGTATCCGGGGCACCGCGAGCGCTCGACATCTCCATCCCCTGCGCCGCGATCGCCACGCTGCCCGCCGACGGCGGCCTGGTGCTTTCGACACTGCCCGTCAACGGCTTCGAGACCGGTAAAGCCGGGCTGTTCGTTCGGGCCAACAAGGACGCGGTGGTCGTCGCGTTTCGTGACACGGTGGCCGCGGTGGCGGCCCGCTCGGCGGTAGGCGCAGGCGCCTGCAGCGTGCTGCACGTCTGGGCCGACGTCGGCGGTGCCGGCGCGGACTTCGTCGGGATCCCCGGCGCCACCGGGAAGCTCGCACCGGAGAAGAAGCCCGCGGTCGGCGGGATCTTCACCGACCTGAAGGCGCCTGCTCAGCCGGGGCTATCGGCGCGCATCGACGTCGACACCCGGTTCATCGTCGCCCCAACGATGCTCAAGCGAGCCGTGCTGGCCCTCGGCGGACTGTCCGTGCTGACCGCGATCGCCGCGCTGGCGGTCCTTGACCGGCGGTCGGGGCGGCGGACGCCACGCAACTGGCGGCATCTGCTGCACCCCGGGCTCGCCACCTCGCTGGCAGACGCCGGGGTGATCTCCACGCTGCTGCTCTGGCATGTCATCGGCGCCACGTCGTCGGATGACGGTTACAACCTGACCATTGCCCGCGTTTCGGGGCAGGCTGGATACTTCGCTAACTACTACCGGTTCTTCGGCACCACCGAGGCGCCGTTCGACTGGTATGCGGCAGTGCTGGCGCATCTGGCGGCGGTGAGCACTGCCGGCGTATGGATGCGACTACCGGCCACGCTGGCCGGGATCGGGTGCTGGCTGATCATCAGCCGCTACATGTTGCGGCGGTTGGGTCCGGCACGAGGCGGGCTGGCCGGCAACCGGGTGGCGGTGTGGACCGCCGGCGCGGTGTTTCTGGCCGCCTGGCTGCCGTTCAACAACGGCCTGCGGCCCGAGCCGATAATCGCGTTCGGCGTGGTCCTCACCTGGGTGCTGGTGGAGACCGCGATCGCCACCCGCCGGCTAGTCCCGGCGGCGGTGGCGATCATCGTGGCGATGCTGACCGCGACGCTGGCGCCGCAAGGATTGATCGCGATCGCCGCGCTGCTGACCGGCGCGCGAGAGATTGCGCGGATCATCATGCGGCGCAGGGCAACTGACGGGCTGCTGGCGCCCCTGGCTGTGCTCGCCGCGTCACTGTCGGCGATCACCCTGGTGGTGTTTCGCTCGCAGACGCTGGCCACCGTCGCCGAGTCGGCACGCATCAAATACAAGGTCGGGCCGACGATCGCCTGGTACCAGGACTTCCTGCGCTACTACTTCCTCACCGTGGAAAACAACGCCGAGGGGTCGATGACGCGGCGATTCGCCGTCCTGATCATGCTGCTGTGCCTGTTCGGAATGCTGGTCATTTTGCTGCGCCGCGGCAAGGTGCCCGGGCTGGCCAGCGGCCCGGCGTGGCGGTTGATCGGCGCATGCGCGATCGGCCTGTTGCTGCTGCACGCCACACCGACGAAATGGGCAATCCAGTTCGGCGCGTTCGCCGGGCTGGCGGGCGCACTCGGTGCGGTCACCGCGTTCGCCTTGGCCCGGATCGGCCTGCACAATCGCCGCAACCTGTCGCTGTACGTGACCGCGCTGCTGTTCATGCTGGCGTGGGCCACCTCGGGCATCAACGGCTGGTTCTACGTCAACAACTACGGCGTCCCGTGGTTCGACATCCAGCCGGTCATCGCCAGCCATCCGGTGACGTCGATGTTCCTGGCATTGTCGATCGCGACGGGCCTGCTGGCCGCCTGGCAGCACTTCCGGATGGACTACGCCGGTCACACCGAGGTCAAGGACAGTCGGCGTAACCGCGTGCTGGCGTCCACACCGCTGCTGATGGTCGCCGTGATCATGGTGTTCGGTGAAGTCGCGTCGCTGGCCAAAGGCGCCGTGGTGCGCTACCCGCTTTACACCACCGGCAAGGCCAACTTCGCTGCGATCACGTCCGGGCTCTCGCCGACGAGCTGCGCGATGGCCGACGATGTGCTGGCCGAACCCGATCCCAATGCCGGGCTGTTGCAACCGCTTCCGGGTCAGCAATACAGCCCCGCCGGTCCGCTGGGAGGCGTCAACCCCGTCGGCTTCACACCTCAAGGGGTTGGCAACGACCTGCAATCCGACCCGGTGGTGACCAAACCGGGCGTGGTGAACTCCGACGCGTCGCCCAACAAGCCGAACGCCTCCATCACCGACTCGGCCGGCACCGCCGGCGGCAAAGGCCCGACCGGAGTCAACGGCTCGCAAGCCGCACTCCCGTTCGGCCTGGATCCGGCGCGCACACCGGTGATCGGCAGCTACGGCGAGAATTCCCGGGCCGCCACCGCCACCTCTGCGTGGTACCAGATGCCGCCCCGCACGCCGGACCGGCCGCTGGTGGTGGTCGCCGCCGCGGGCGCGATTTGGTCGTATAAGGAGGACGGCGACTTCATGTATGGCCAGTCGCTGCGGCTGCAATGGGGCGCGGCCCGGCCCGACGGCAGCGTCCAGCCGCTTGGGCTGATGTTCCCGATCGACATCGGGCCACAGCCCGCCTGGCGCAACCTGCGCTTCCCACTGAGCTGGGCGCCACCGGAGGCCAACGTCGCCCGCATCGTCGCCTATGACCCGAACCTGAGCCAGGATCAATGGTTCGCGTTCACCCCGCCGCGCGTGCCGGTGACCCAGACGCTGCAGCAGTTGCTCGGTTCGAAGCAGCCGATCCTGATGGACATCGCGACCGCGGCGAACTTCCCCTGCCAGCGGCCGTTCTCGGAGCATCTCGGCGTGGCCGAGCTTCCCGAGTACCGCATCCAGCCTGACCACAAGCAGACATCGGCGTCGTCGAACCTCTGGCAGGCGTCGAAGTCCGGCGGCCCGTTCCTGTTCACCCAGGCGCTCCAGTGGACGTCGACCGTTCCGACCTACCTCAACGGCGACTGGTATCGGGACTGGGGGCAGGTGGAGCAGTACCACCGGTGGTATGCCCCGGACGTCGCACCGAACGCCGCCATCCAGCAAGGCGTAACCACCGTGTACGGCTGGAGCCGACAAGGACCGATTCGAGCACTGCCGTGAGCACCCACACCGAGCACCCGGAAACCACCACGGCCGCCGCAGCTGCCGGCGGCAACGTCAAGGTGACACGCTTGGTGGCCACCATCGCCGGGCTGATCGGATTCGTGCTGTCGATCGCCACGCCGCTACTGCCGGTCGTGCAGACCACCGCACAACTCAATTGGCCGCAGCACGGGCAACTCAATAGCGTTACGGCGCCGTTGATTTCGCTTACCCCCGTCGACGTGCATGTCAGCGTGCCGTGCCCGGTCGTGCGGAGTATGCCGCCCACCGGCGGGATCGTGCTGGGCACCGCACCCAAGCAGGGCAAGGACGCCAACCTCAACGCGATGTTCGTCGTCGTCAGCAAGCAACGTGTGGACGTCACCGACCGCAACGTGGTGATCCTGTCCGTGCCGCGCGATCAAGTGGAGTCGCCGCAATGCCAGCACATCGATATCACTTCGACGCTGGCCGGGACGTACGCCACCTTCGTCGGGCTCAAGGATCCCTCAGGTGGCCCACTGCGCAGCGGCTACCCCGACCCGAACCTGCGCCCGCAGATCGTCGGGGTATTCACCGATCTGACCGGACCAGCGCCGCCGGGGCTACAGCTTTCGGCGACCATCGACACCCGGTTCTCCACCACCCCGACCACGCTGAAGCTGTTTGCCATGGTCGTCGCGATCGTGGCGACGATCGTGGCACTGGTCGCGCTGTGGCGCCTGGACCAGTTGGACGGCCACCGGATGCGCCGGCTCATACCGGCGAACTGGCGGACATTCACCCTGGCCGACGCCACGGTGACGTTCGGGTTCGTGCTGTGGTGGCTGATCGGGGCGAACTCGTCGGACGACGGCTACATCCTGGGCATGGCTCGCGTCGCCGGCCGGGCCGGCTACATGTCCAACTACTTCCGCTGGTTCGGCAGCCCGGAAGACCCGTTCGGCTGGTATTACAACTTGCTGGCGCTGATGACCCACGTCAGCGACCAGAGCCTGTGGATTCGGCTGCCGGATCTGATTGCCGGACTGGTGTGTTGGCTGCTGCTGTCCCGTGAGGTGCTGCCCCGGTTGGGGCCCGCGGTCACATCCAGCAAGGCCGCCAACTGGGCGGCCGGCATGGTGCTGCTGACTGCCTGGATGCCGTTCGACAACGGTCTTCGGCCCGAGCCGATCATCGCGCTCGGTTCGCTGGTCACCTACGTCCTGATCGAGCGGTCGATGCGCTACAGCCGGTTGACGCCCGCGGCGCTGGCGGTGGTCACTGCGGCGTTCACACTGGGCGTCCAGCCCACCGGGTTGATCGCGGTGGCCGCGCTGGTTGCCGGTGGTCGTCCGATCCTACGGATTCTGGTGCGCCGTCATCGTGTGGTCGGCACCTGGCCGTTGTTGGCGCCGATGCTGGCCGCAGGTTCGGTGATCCTGACGGTGGTGTTCGCCGACCAAACGCTGGCAACGGTGTTGGAAGCGACCAGGATTCGCACCGCGATCGGCCCCAGCCAGGCCTGGTACACCGAAAACCTGCGCTACTACTATCTGATCCTGCCCACCGTCGACGGGTCGCTTTCGCGCCGGTTCGGGTTCCTCATCACTGCGCTGTGCCTATTCACCGCGGCCTTCATCATGTTGCGGCGCAAGCGGATTCCCGGTGTCGCCCGTGGCCCGGCGTGGCGGCTGATGGGCGTCATCTTCGGCACCATGTTCTTCCTGATGTTCACCCCTACCAAGTGGGTGCACCACTTCGGGTTGTTCGCCGCGGTGGGAGCCGCGATGGCGGCCCTGACCACCGTGCTGGTGTCGCCGTCGGTGCTGCGCTGGTCGCGTAACCGGATGGCGTTCTTGGCCGCACTGATGTTCCTGCTGGCGTTGTGCTTCGCCACCACAAACGGCTGGTGGTATGTGTCCAGCTACGGCGTGCCGTTCAACGCCGCGATGCCGAAGATCGGCGGGATCAGCGTCAGCACAATCTTTTTCGCGTTATTCGTGGCGACGGCGCTGTACGCCACCTGGCTGCACTTCGCTCCCCGCGACCGCGGGCAAGGTCGGCTGGCGCGGGCGCTGACCGCGGCGCCGATCCCGATCGCCGCCGGCTTCATGGCGGTGGTGTTCGTCGCCTCGATGGTGATCGGCATCGTCCGGCAGTACCCCACCTACTCCAACGGCTGGTCCAACATCCGGGCCT
>DASQSQ010000455.1:0-6315 GCA_035642315.1 Mycobacterium sp. | reverse complement strand
GTCTTCGAGGCGTGCGGTCCGCGCGATACCGGGTCGAGCGAGACGCCGTCGCGGTTGGACAGTGTGGTGCTGTTGCGAAACCCCTTGTGTACGTCGCTGTGTCGCGATAAGGCCCAGAAGCCGAGCTCGTCGTTGTGGTAGAGCGGGGCCTCGTCGCGTAGCCGTCGATAGTACGGGTAGGGATCCTCGTGAAAGTCGTAGTCGTACGGGTCCAGTAGCGGCTTGTCGATCTGAAGCGTCATCGGTTTTCCCCGGTTGTCAGGATGAGGCTGGCCGCGTAGCCGAGGTGGTCAGCGATCTGGTGATAGGTGTATGCCCCGCTGGCGGCGTTGACGAGCGCGCCGAAGAATGCCATCTCGAGTACCGACACCTTGCGGGGATCGGCATCGGGTCCGATGGCTGATGTGATGCGACGGTGGATTTCCGCGCCGATCCGGTCACGCGCGGACCGTACCGCCGGGTCTCCTCCGCCGCCCAGCAACGCCGTCGTGCACGCCGCGGCAACCTCGGGTTCGTCGGCGACAACGAGTGCCAGGTGGCGCAGGGCGTTGGCTACCCGCGTCGGCATGGGCTCGTTGACGTCGGTGAAGCAGGGGACTTGTCGCACCAGGTCCAAATAGACCTCGGCGATCAAGTGGTTTTTCGACGAGAAGTAGGTGTAAGCGGTTGCCGGGGCCACTTTGGCGCGGGCGGCCACCGCGCGGACCGTCAGGTCCGCATAGGACTTCTCCCGCAAGACCTCGATGCCTGCCGCCAGCACCTTACGGAACGTCTCTTCCTGGCGACGGTTGCGCGGCACTTCCCCGGCCGGACCGCCGGCCCTGGGAGTGATCGCAACCACTGGCTCGCTGGACACTTGTCCAAAGTATCCGATATCACCGGCGCGAGGCAAGCCCGGGCTGGGAAATACCTGGAAAACATGTCTGTAGAGCTTTATACGGAAGACCCACCCTTGCACTTTCAGGGATTCGGCGACTATGGTTCGACCTAACTATTCCGGACAAGTGTCCACCAAAACAAAACGCGGAGGCGAAGATGGCTTTGCTGGCCGACGGCGTTAGCGCTCTGCTCATCGACGGCAAGCTGACCAGCGGCAGCGCGGGGACCTTTGCCACGATCAACCCAGCCACCGAGGAAGTCCTCGGCGCCGCGGCCGATGCCGACACCGCGGACATGGGCCGCGCCATCGAGGCGGCGCGGCGGGCTTTCGATGACACCGACTGGTCGCGTAATACCGAACTGCGGGTGCGGTGTGTGCGCCAGTTGCGTGATGCGATGCGCGCGCACGTCGAAGAGTTGCGGGACCTGACGATTTCGGAGGTGGGCGCACCGCGGATGCTCACGGCCGCCGCCCAATTGGAGGGTCCGGTCGGTGACTTGAGCTTCGCGGCCGACACGGCCGAGTCCTACCAGTGGAATCAGGATCTTGGCCAGGCGTCGCCGATGGGCATTCCCACCCGGCGCACCGTCGCGCGCGAAGCCGTCGGCGTCGTCGGCGCGATCACCCCGTGGAACTTCCCACACCAGATCAACCTGGCCAAGCTGGGACCGGCGTTGGCCGCGGGAAACACCATCGTGCTGAAGCCCGCACCCGACACGCCGTGGTGTGCGGCGGTGCTCGGTGAGCTCATCGTCGAGCACACCGATTTTCCACCGGGCGTTGTCAACATCGTCACCTCCAACGACCACAGCTTGGGGGCACTGTTGGCCAAAGACCCTCGGGTCGACATGGTTTCGTTCACCGGCTCCACCGCCACCGGGCGCAGTGTGATGGCCGACGCCGCTGCCACCATCAAGAAGGTGTTCTTGGAGCTGGGCGGCAAGTCGGCGTTCGTGGTGCTCGACGACGCCGATCTCGGTGGCGCATGCTCGATGTCGGCCTTCACCGCGTCCATGCACGCCGGGCAGGGCTGTGCGATCACGACCCGGCTGGTGGTGCCGCGGGCCCGCTATGACGAGGCGGTCGCCAGCGCCGCAGGCACCATGGGGTCCATCAGGCCGGGCGATCCGAACGAAGCCGGAACCGTTTGCGGGCCTTTGATTTCGGCACGCCAGCGTGATCGCGTGCAGAGCTACCTCGATCTCGCGATCGCCGAAGGCGGAACATTCGCGTGCGGCGGCGGTCGGCCGGCCAACCGAGACGCCGGTTTCTTCATCGAGCCCACCGTGATCGCGGGGCTGACCAACGACGCCAGGCCCGCTCGGGAGGAGATCTTCGGGCCGGTGCTGACCGTGATTGCCCACGACGGCGACGACGACGCGCTGCGAATCGCCAACGACTCGCCGTATGGCTTGTCCGGCACGGTATTCAGCGCCGACCCCGAGCGAGCCGCGAAGTTCGCATCGCGCATGCGGGTCGGCACCGTCAATGTCAACGGCGGCGTCTGGTATTCGGCCGACGCGCCGTTCGGCGGCTACAAGCAGTCCGGCAACGGACGGGAGATGGGGCTGGCCGGCTTCGAGGAGTATCTGGAAGTCAAAACCATTGCGACAGCAGCACAGTGACGCCTCGAGAGGAAAACATGCGGTTTGAGAACAAAGTCGCCATCGTCACCGGGTCGGGTGGCGGGATAGGGCAGGCCTACGCCGAGGCGCTGGCCCGCGAGGGTGCGGCAGTTGTGGTCGCCGACATCAATGCGGAGGCGGCCGAAGGGGTGGCCAAGCAGATCGTCGCCGACGGCGGCACCGCCCTTTCCATCCGGTCGACGTTTCCGACCCGGCGTCGGCCAAGAACATGGCCGACCGCACGCTGGCCGAGTTCGGTGGCATCGACTACCTGGTCAACAACGCCGCGATCTTCGGCGGCATGAAGCTGGATTTCCTGCTCACCGTCGACCCCGAGTACTACAAGCGATTCATGAGCGTGAACCTCGACGGCGCGCTGTGGTGTACCCGCGCGGTGTACAAGAAGATGGCCAAGCGTGGCGGCGGCGCGATTGTCAACCAATCGTCCACCGCGGCGTGGTTGTACGCGAATTTCTACGGCCTGGCCAAGGTGGGCATCAACGGACTGACCCAGCAACTGTCCCGCGAACTGGGCGGCCAGAAGATCCGGATCAACGCGATCGCACCGGGGCCCATCGATACCGAGGCCAATCGGACCACCACGCCCAAGGAGATTGTCGACGACATCGTCAAGGGTCTTCCACTGTCACGCATGGGAACTCCCGACGACCTGGTCGGAATGTGCTTGTTTTTGCTGTCCGATGAGGCGTCGTGGATCACCGGACAGATTTTCAACGTCGACGGCGGACAGGTAATTAGGTCATGAGCGACAAAGTGCAACTTGGCTACATCGGGCTGGGCAACATGGGCGCGCCGATGGCCACAAAAATGACCGAATGGCCAGGCGGTATAACGGTTTACGACATCCGCACCGAGGCGATGACGCCGCTGGCTGAGAAGGGCGCCAGCCTGGCCGACAGCATCGCCGACGTCGCCGTCGCCGATCTCATCCACATCACCGTGCTGGACGACGCGCAGGTGCGTGAGGTCGTCGGCGAGCTGGCGGCACATGCCAAGCCCGGCACTGTCATCGCGATCCACTCGACCATCAGCGACACCACCGCTGTCGAACTGGCCCGCGAACTCAAACAGCAGGGGATTCACATCGTCGACGCTCCGGTCAGCGGCGGCGCGGCTGCTGCTGCGAAGGGCGAGCTGGCCACGATGGTGGGCGCCGACCGCGAGGTGTACGAGCGGATCAAGCCGGCGTTCAAACACTGGGCAGCGGTGGTCATCCATGCCGGTGAGCCGGGCGCCGGCACCCGAATGAAGTTGGCCCGCAACATGTTGACGTTCACCTCGTACGCCGCGGCGTGCGAGGCCATGAAACTTGCCGAGGCCGCCGGGCTCGATCTGCAGGCTTTGGGTCGGGTAGTGCGCCACACTGACGCCCTCACCGGCGGCCCAGGTGCGATCATGGTCCGTGACGATATGAAGGACCTCGAGCCGGATAACTTCCTTTACCAGCCTTTCCTGCACACCCGCGGCCTGGGCGAGAAGGACCTGAGCCTGGCGCTGGCTTTGGGCGAGGCCGTATCGGTCGACCTGCCGCTTGCCCAGTTGGCCTACGAGCGGTTGGCGGCCGGCCTCGGAGTGCCACACACAGAGAAAGAGGCGTGATGGACGAATTGCGGAGTAAAGGCCTCGCCAAGATGAATGAGGTCTACGGCTGGGAGATGCCCAACATCGAGGGCGACGCGTACTTCGACCTGACCGTCGACCACCTGTTCGGCACCATCTGGAGCAGGCCGGGATTGTCGATGCGCGACAAGCGCATCATGACGTTGACGGCGGTGACCGCGGTCGGAAACCGCGATCTGGCCGAGATCCAAATCAATGCGGCGCTTCTCAACGGGGAACTCAACGAGACCGAACTCAAGGAGATGGCGGTCTTCCTCACCCACTACCTCGGCTTCCCGCTGGGCTCATCGCTCAACGGTGCGGTCGACACCGTCGTGGCAAAGCGGAAGAAATCCGCGGCGAAGGGTGCAGGCGAGGACAAGAAGGCCAACGTCGAGAGCGCACTTAAGATGCACTCGGGCGAGTAACCCGCCAATCTCAGTACGGCTGAACGCCTTCGGGCATCACGTACTCCGACGTCGGAGCTGATACGCCGTTGACGGTCGTCCCGCCGTTGACTATGCCCGGGGCCATTTCCAGCATGTTGTGCGGGAACCCGAACTTCGGTTTGGTGAGCGCGTCGAGCCGGGCCAGTTCATCGGCACTGAGGTTGACATCGACGGCCCGCACGTTGTCGTCGAGCTGCGAAAGCCGACGCGCGCCGATGATGACGGATGAGACTCCGGCCTGTGCGTGAACCCAGGCCAGCGCCACGCTGGCGACGTTCGTCCCGTGCTCTTTGGCGATGGCCTCTAATTCGTCGATCAGCGCGTACGTCTCGTCGTTGAGGAAGGCATCGACCATCGCTCCACGATCCGCGTTGTGCCGGCCGCCGTTGGTTCGGGTGTACTTGCCGCTGAGCACGCCGCTCTTCAGCGGCGACCAGGGCGTGACGCCGAGGCCGAATTCGCCGGCCATCGGAATCAGTTCTTGTTCGACGGCGCGTTCGAGCAGCGAGTACTCGACCTGCAGGCCGACGAAACTGGACCATCCCCGAAAGCGGGCAATCAGGTTGGCTTCCACGATCTTCCACGCCGGGGTGTCCGAAACGCCGATGTAGCGCACCTTGCCGGCCGCAACGAGGTCGTCGAGCGCGGCCATCGTTTCGTCGATCGGGGTGCTGGCGTCCCAGATGTGCAGCCAGTACAGGTCGATGTAATCGGTCTGCAGGCGTCGCAGCGAGTTTTCGCAGGCGTTGATCAACGATTTGCGGCCCGACCCGCCGCCATTGGGGTCGCCCGGATACAAGTTGCCGCTGAACTTCGTCGCGATCACCAGGCGATCGCGTCGTTCGGAGTGGCGCCCGATGTGGTCGCCGATGATTTTCTCGGAGTGGCTTCTGGTGTAGAAGTTGGCGGTATCGATGAAGTTGCCGCCGAGTCCGATGTATCGGTCGATGATCTGTTGGGACTCTTCCACACTCGTGCCCCAGCCGAGATCTTCTCCGAATGTCATCGCTCCCAGACACAAGGGGCTGACGCGTAGGCCGGAACGACCGAGTGTCACGTAATGATCCAGAGGCATGGTGGCCGCTTTCTGGTAGATTGTTCGGTTATGCGGTTGTTCATTTCTAAACTAGTTTATCTCTGAACGATCTGGCAAGTCGATGTCTGCGGTCGATGCGGCCAAGATGTGGTCGCTGAACTATCGGGTGTTGTTGTCGGTCATCGCCTGCGCCGAGGCCGACATCTGCGCGCTGGGGCTCGAGCCTAAAGAGCTGTTCTTGCTCGCCGAGGTCGATGAGCATCCCTACCCTGCCGAACTCGCCGCGACGTTGAGCATGGCCAAAGCGACGGTGACCGTTTACCTCAAACGCCTCGAGGCGGCGGGATTCGTGCGCCGTGAGATCGACCCCAGCGATCTGCGGCGCCATCGGATTTTGCTCACTCCGCCCGGGCGAAAAGCCGTCCAGGACGGTCTCGTGCAGTTGTCGAACGAGTTCAACAAGCGTCTCGAGCGCCTCACCCCCGCGCAGCAAAAGAACCTCAAAAACCTGCTCGAACAAATTGTCTGACTGCCTCGGCTAGAGTGACGTTTCGTGCGCGTTCTGGTGATCGGCTCCGGTGCCCGCGAACATGCCTTGCTGCTGGCTCTGCGCGACGATCCCCAGGTCGAGGGGCTAGCCATCGCACCGGGCAACGCGGGCACCGCGTCGATAGCCGACCAGCACGACGTCGATATCACCTCGGG
>DASQSQ010000454.1:0-2945 GCA_035642315.1 Mycobacterium sp. | reverse complement strand
CAAAGCTGTTTCCGGCAAGCACACCCGACGACTTCATCTCGCTGCTGCGCGCGATGCGCCCAGGCGCCACCGCTCCGCTGCGTCTCGTCGGATACATCGCCACCCACCCGCGTTTCCTGGCCGCGTTGCCGGTCGTGCGCGAGGCGAACAAAGTGCCGGCGAGCTACGCCACCGTCGCCTACCACGGCCTGCACGCGTTCCGCTGGGTCGCCGCCGACGGCAGCGCGCGGTTCGTCCGTTACCACTTGGTTCCGGACGCGGGCGAAGACTTTTTGGCGCCCCGGGTCGCGGCCGAGGAGGACCCGAACTTTTTGACCGAAGAACTCGAAGAGCGCCTGGCGGTGGAGCCGGTCCGGTTCGCCTACCAAGTCCAGATCGCGGCGGAGGGCGATTCGACCCTCGATCCATCCAAACCGTGGCACAGCACCCAAACCGTCACCGTCGGCACCCTCGCGATCACCGGCGCCGACACCGAACGCGAACACGGCGGTGACATCGTCGTATTCGACCCCATGCGGGTCACCGACGGCATCGAGCCCTCGGATGATCCCGTGCTGCGATTCCGAACGCTCGCGTACTCGGCATCGGTGAAGCTGCGCACCGGCGTGGATCGCGGCCCGGAAGCGCCCCCGACCTGATGACGTCCGCACACGGTCGTCCCACCGCGGCCGAACTCATTGCCGCGGTGGCCGAATTTCTCGAGACCGATGTGCGGGACTCGACCACAGGCCAGGTCAATTTCCATGCGCGGGTTGCGGCCAACGTGTTGCGCATCGTCGAGCGTGAATTGCTCGTCGACTCTGCCGACGACATCGCCGATGCCCTCGCCGACATCGGCTTTGACGACGAAGCGCAGCTGGCCGCCGCTATTCGGAGCGGGGCGCTGGACGGGCGCAGCGAGCAGCTGCACCCGGCTCTGCGCACGTTGGTGAGTCACCGGCTTTCCGTTGCGCACCCCGGGTATCAGAACGAATAGAAAGAACGCCATGCCAGCAGCCGACGCCGCCACCACCAGCGAGGTGGCCGATCACCTGTTCGCGGCGATCGAGCGAAGCGATGAGGCGGCGCTGCGCCAGCTCTTCGCCGACGACATCGCCGTGCGGCGGGCCGGAGCCCGCCGCGACGACGACAAAGTACGGGCGCTGAAGGTGCTGCACTGGTTCATCGACGTCACAACCCAGCGCCGCTACGAGATCCTCGACCGCCAGTTGTTCCCCGGCGGTTTCGTCCAGCAGCACATCCTGCATGCGACCGGCCACGACGGCGCATTGATCGCCCTGCGGGTCTGCATCGTGATTAAGGTGGAGTTCTCCCCTAGTTCTCAAGCGCTGATCAGCCGTATCGACGAGTACTTCGATCCAGCCGGAATTGCCCCGCTGATGGGCTAGCCGGCAACGGAGGTGCCGATGACCACCCGCGCAGCGACGATGCAGAGCGAAGCGATGAGGAGGAGCGGCGCATGACCACCCTGGAAATTCTGCTGAGCGATCCTGACACCGCAGGGGTGTGGAATCTCGTTCCCGACAAATCCACCATCAACTTCAAGATCAGCAACATGTGGGGTCTGATCAGCGTCAAAGGCCGATTCGAAGACGTCAGCGGCGACGGTCAAGTCACCGGCAAGGGTGCTATCTTCGGCCGTCTCGACATCCAGGTGGCGTCATTGCGTACCGGCATCCGCCGACGCGACCAGCATCTGCGCTCGGCGGATTTCTTCGACGCCGAGCGCTTCCCTGAGATCAGCGTCGTGATTACCGCCCTGGAGCCGACCTCCGGTAACGCCGCCGATCTGCGGGCCAACTTCACCATCAAGGGCGTCACCGCCCCGGTCCCGCTGCCGGTTCAGGTCGTCCTGCTCGACGACGGGTCGGTGCGGGTCTCGGCGAAAACCGAGGTCGACCGGGCCAAATTCGACCTGGGCTGGAATCGGCTTGGCATGGTCGGCGAACGGGCGACGGTGTCGGCCGACGCGTACTTCGTCCGGGCGTAATCGCGGATCTGATGTCCTGAACACCCCGGGCCAAAGCGCCTGTCTTGCAAGGAGAAAAAGACTTCCCAAGGGCCACGATCCCGAGCGGAGAAACACCTTCTAGGTCCGGGTTGCCATCGCAGGTCACGCCCGCGTCGGCCGACAGCTGCCGGGTCTTTTTGGCGCGTTTGCTCAAAATCCCGGTTACGGCGGTCGAGATATAAGAATTCTTCCAGCTGAGAGTATCCTAGGAAAATCCCAATAGTCCCTTCAGGAAGGCCGGGGACCGACATGACTGAGAATCGCAACAACCCCATTCGCCATCAGCGCCGGCGAGGCGTCATCACGGTTGGCGTCGGCGCGGCCGCCGGTGCGCTGCTGGCCGCCGCGCTAAGCCAGCTGGCCACCGCTCCCACCGCCCGCGCCGACGACTTCACTGACATCGTCGCGAACGTGGACACCACTATCGCTGCCGGTCAGGCCGATTTCACCGCCGGGCAGGCGGATTTTGCTCTCAGCACCCCGGCCGGCTTTGCCGACGGGGTGGCGTTCGACGTCGAGGGGACCAACGATGTTCTCTACGGTCCCATCGAGGACATCATCGGCGGCTCGGCCCAAGCCCTCGCCGGACAGACCCCCACCGACGTTTTCGAGTTCGGACCCGCAGCGGACCCGGCAACTCTGACCGACCTCCAAACCTTCGTGACAGCAGATTTCGCGATCGGTACCGACGAATTCAACCTCGCTGACGCGGAGTTTGCCCTGGGCACTCCGGCTGGCTTTGCCGCCGGCGTGGGTGAAAGCCTCAGCGGTTTCGACTTCGATGCCGTGCTGGCTCCGCAGCAGGCCTTGATCGGCCTGGCGGATTTAGCGGGGCTGTAAGGGGCCGGCGGGCTGAGCCGCACCGCGCGTAGCGTTAGCGGGCCAAGCAAGCGTGCAGGCCGTTCGCCGGCAGCAGTACGATCTGGACCGTGTC
>DASQSQ010000453.1:0-10574 GCA_035642315.1 Mycobacterium sp. | reverse complement strand
GCGACCCGATCAGCCCGAGTTCCTCTGCGCCCCAGAAGCCGAATCGCACCGCGTTGTGGACCTCCGGCGAGCTGCCCAACTGCAGCGCGGTCTCCAGAACCGCCGCCACCCCGGACCCGTTGTCGTTGATGCCCGGCCCCTCGGGAACGCTGTCGAGGTGCGCGCCGGCCATCACGACATCGCTGGTCAAGCCGGTCTTGGTCTGCGCGACGACGTTGCGGGCCTGTATGGTCTTGGTCTCCGCGGAGAGCTTTACCGTCGCGGGCCCCGAGGTGAGGCGCAGCGCCGCGCCGTCGGGCTTGGTCACGCCGACCACCGGAATCTTGACGTCGGTGTTCTCGCCCAAGGTGCCGCCCATCTGCTCCTCGACGACGTTGTCCACGATGATCATCGCGACGGCGCCGCGCTGCACGGCGGCGGCTTCCTTTTGGGCGAACGGGCAGGTGCCGCGGTCGACCAGCACCACCGCGCCGTTGACCGGCAGGCTGCCATAGTCGGAGGCACTGCAGGCCGGGTTGTCATCGGGGGCAGTCACCAGCGGGCCGGTCACCCCGACCGGCGGGGTGGCGAGGCTGAATTCCAAAGCCCGTGCTTCGACCGTCCTGTCGCCGACGCCTACCGACCCGGTTTCGGCGTGAAAGACGTGCGCTTCGAACTGTAGGGTTTGCACGTCAAAGCCTTTGTCCCGCAGCTTGCCCGCCACGTAGTCGACGCTGGCGTCATAGCCGGGAGTGCCGACAGCGCGGGTGTTGCCGTTGGCATTGGCGATGTCCTGCAGCTTGGTCAAGTGCGCCATCATCGCGTCGACGCTGACCCGCCCGCGCAGCGCGGCGGCGAAATCCGGTGCCGATATCCGGTTCAGCGGCTGGACGGAGTCGGACGATGCACACCCGGCGGCGGCCAACGCAATGGCCGCAACAGCGGCAACCCCAGCGCGGAACGGTTTTGATTTTTTAACCATCGCCGCTCAGGTTAGACGGCCTGCTCGTCGTCTGAGTGGTCGAGCCGCAGGTACGCCTGAACAGTGGTGCCAGCCGGTGTCGTGTGGGTGCGCAACAAATCCGCGATCGTGTTGACGACGAAGAGCCCGTACGGTCCGATTCCGTGCACCGCGGGCGGTCGACGCCCCGCGAGCGGATCTGCCCAGTGACCCATATCACGCGCCTCGCACACGACGTGCCCGGCCTCGTACCAGAACGCCAGTCGGCATGCGCTACCGGCGTGGTCGATGCTGTTGGTCGCCAGCTCGGTGGCCACCAACAGGAGGTCGGCGACTTGGTCTGCGGACATGCCGAGCAATCGGCCGTAGCGGTTGCAGCACTTGCGGGCGCCGGCCAGATCGGCCGCCTCGCCGACGGTAAACGTCACCGCGGCGGGGTTGGTCGTCAACGGCTGGTTGCAATGGTCGAGTGCGACATCGAGCGCGTAATCCGGGCTGTGTTTTCGGAATCCGCCTCGCCAGATCTGCGGATGCGTGAGGTGGACGTCAGCCAGGACTTTCTCCCCGAGGCGGGACGCATCGTAAGGACACAGACCCGTCACATCCAAGCCGTCGAACGCGATGTTGGCCAGCGCCTCGTGCTGCATGCACGCGGAATACTCGAACGGTGTGCGGCCTTCCCACACTGGCTCGGCGATAATGCGGACATGCTGGCGTGGATGGCGTTCGACGAAGGCCAGTTGCGCCGCGAGGATCCGGCCGGGGTTACGGCCGATACCCGTGATGTCGGCCATGGTCACGTCCGCCGCGGCATCGCCCAATGCGCGACTTAACAACGCCAGCCGGTCACCCGGCACCGCGACGAGCACCGGCTGCGCTCGGTCCAAACCGTCGGAGATAAACCGCACCAGCCAGTCGACGTACTCGCGCTCCGAGTGGTATAGGAGCGCCGAATGGTCAAAGGCCGGGAGTTGTGCGTGTGCTGTCATTGTCATGTCGATGGGTAAATCCCTCGGCAGTGCTTCCGTGCATGTCGCCGCACCTAGATTTACCCAGGCACCAGAAATTTAACCGTTTCGGCCTGTCGAATCGGCGATCAAATCGGCGACGGCCCGCATGCCTGCGGCGTTCGGGTGGAACGGCGCCGGGCGCCATGGCAGCGGCCAACCCGCACCCGCCGCCCACGGGTCCGCCGACCAGCCATGATGCTGCCTGCTGGCGCGTCCGGCGCGCACCAGCTCGCAGCCAGTGGCCGCCGCGGCCGCTGCGGTGGCGTCTTCCAGGCATGCACCGACGTGGCGACCGAGGTCGGCGTCCGCGGCCGACAACGGCGGCGCCGGCACTCCATCCGGCGGCAGCAAGGTGAGGTAGTCGACGAACACCACCCGCGCCCGCGGCGCGCGGCGGCGCACCGCCGTGCCGATCGCGCGCAGGGAGTCGCCGACGCCGTCGAGCGCCTGCTCCCGCACGGCGCGGTCAAACAACGCGCCGATCGCCGGCAGCAGCCGGGCCGCCCGGGGCAACGTCGCAGCCATCAGCAGCGGCACATATCCAACGTCGTTGCCGCCGATCGTGATCGTCACAAGCTCTTCGGAGCCGTCCAGCGCCTCGATTTGCGGCCGCGCTCCACGCTGACGCTCGGCCAGCACATGAGCGGTAGTGGCGCCGGAGAAGGTGACATCGACCAGGTCGAGGTTCAGCTGCGCACCGACCAGGTGGGCGTAGTTGCGCGCCGAGCGGCCCGACCCGAACGGCGCGCCACGCACCTGGGGCCGGATACCGGGACCGGCGGCCATCGAACTGCCGAGCGCCACATACCGCCCGCTCATGTCGGGCTGGACGCCTGCGCCCAGAACCGCTTCGGAATCCGTCCGGCCCGGCGGGCCAGATAACCGGCGGTGACGGCGGCGGCCATCGCCGCGGCCATCGCGGGCGGGTCGCCTGCCCGGGTCACCGCGGTTGCCAGCAGCACCGCGTCGCATCCCAATTCCATCGCCAACGCGGCATCACTGGCGGTCCCGATGCCGGCGTCGAGGACAACGGGAACGCCGGCCTGGGCAACGATCATCTCGATGTTGTGCGGATTGGCGATACCCAGACCCGTGCCGATCGGCGAACCCAGCGGCATCACCGCCGCGCAGCCGGTGTCCTCCAGTCGTTTGGCCAACACCGGGTCATCGTTGGTGTAAGGCAGCACCACAAACCCCTCGTCGACCAATTGTTCTGCGGCTCTGACTAATTCGACGGCATCGGGCAGTAGTGTGCGTTCGTCAGCGATCACTTCCAGCTTGACCCATTCGGTGCCCAACGCTTCGCGGGCGAGCTGTGCGGTCAGCACCGCCTCGGCCGCGCCACGGCAGCCCGCGGTGTTGGGCAGCGGCGTTATACCCAGTCGGCTCAACAGGTCGAGCATGCCGGTGCCGCCCTCGGCGTCCACGCGGCGCATCGCGACCGTGGTCAGCTCGGTGCCGGAAGCGACCAGGGCTTCCTCCAGGACGGCGAGGTTGGCCGCGCCCCCGGTGCCCATGATCAGCCGCGACGTGAAGCTGCGCCCGGCAATTGTGAGTTTCGAGTCAGCCACCCTGCACCGCCGTCACCACCTCGAGTCGGACCGGCGCGCAAAGCGCCGAAAGTTTGGTCGCCCAAGCAGATCGCGGTAGTACCGCGTCGTCGACGGCGACCGCGATACCGCGGTCGGGATAGCCCAGCGACTGCAACAGCGCCGCCACCGTGGTCTGGTCATCGACCTCGAGTCGCTCGGCGTTAACGCGGATAATCATGCGCGCTCCTCCTCATCGCTTCGCGCTGCATCGTCGCCGCGCGTGATCATGAGTGAGCTCCAACCGGAACGAGTTCGGACACAATCTGTTCGGCAGTCCAAGGCGCCAGCAGGAACCCGGACCGGCCGTGGCCGGCGGCGATCAGCGTCCGCGCATCCAGCCGTCCCACCAACGGCAGGTTATCCGGTGTCATCGGGCGCAGGCCGGCGACACACTCCGCCAGCTCGTACTCGCCGAGCGCCGGCAGCACCGCGCACGCATCGTCGAGCAGGTCACGCACACCGGAGACGGTCGGCGCAGTGTCGCGGCCATGTTCGTACTGGGTGGCACCCACCACCACGCCCTCGGCCCGCGGCACCACATACACCTGCCGCCCATGCACACGAGCGCGAATTACCCGCTGCGGCAACGGCATACACCCTTTGCGCCAGCGCAGCCGCAGCACTTCGCCCTTCACCGGACGAATCGGCAGGCCGGGCCACAATGTCGGGGCGTCGATGCCGTTGGCGATCACGACCGCGTCCGCCTGCACTGCGCCCAGCTCATCCACCGGCCCATCCCATTCGACGCCGAGAAGCTCGCATGCCGCCGCGAGCCCGTCGAGCAGGGCGCGGTTGTCCACCGCCAATTCGGTGGGCGCGCGGAAGCCATGCCGAATGCCCTGTGCCAGCATCGGTTCCACGTCACGCGCGGCCGACTCCCAGATCACCGGGTGGCCTTGGGCGGACAGCCAATCGGCGACGGTATGCAGGTCGGCCACATCAGCGCGGTCGACGGCGACCGTCAGCGACTCGCGCGCGGTGATCACCTGCTGTGGCAGCCCGTCGGTGAAGCCGCCCTGTTGCCACAGCCGCAACGACTCCAGGCCCAGTTGCAGCAACCGCTCCTCGCCGGGCCAGCCTTCGCTGTGTGGCGCGAGCATCCCGGCGGCCACCCACGACGCGCCGGGTTGCCCATTGCGATGCACCCGCACCGCCCAACCCGCCTGCGCCGCGCGCCGCGCCACCGACAGCCCGATGACGCCGCCGCCGATGACGGCCAGCGATCCCGAGTCCGGTGGCATCTTTCGCTCCCTTCGCCGGCATGATCCGGATCAGGTGTGACGGTAAGGGCCGGCGTGCCCACTCTCAGACCCCGCTCGCGGGACTCCCGTGTCGCCTTCCCACGCTAGCGGCTAGCGTCGCCGTGTGCATCAACCGATTGCCCGACTCGCGAGTGCACGGCTATATCTGTGCACCGATGCGCGTCGTGAGCGTGGGGATCTGGCCGAGTTCGCCGACGCCGCCCTGGCCGGCGGGGTGGACATCATTCAGCTGCGCGACAAGGGCTCGACGGGTGAGCGTCAGCTGGGTCCGCTGGAGGCGCGTGCCGAGTTGGCTGCGTTGGAGATCCTCGCCGACGCCGCACACCGGCACGGCGCTCTGGTGGCCGTGAACGACCGCGCCGACATCGCCCGCGCCGCCGGCGCCGACGTGCTGCACCTGGGCCAGGACGACCTGCCGCTGGCGGTGGCCCGCGACGTCACCGCACCCGACACGCTGATCGGCCGGTCAGCGCACGATCACGGTCAGGTGGCCGCGGCAATCGCCGAGGACGTCGACTACTTCTGCGTCGGGCCCTGCTGGCCGACCCCGACCAAACCCGGACGCCCGGCGCCGGGTCTGCAATTGGTGCGTGTCACCGCGGATCTGGCACCCGGCAAACCGTGGTTCGCGATCGGCGGAATCGACGCCGATCGGCTGCCCGACGTGCTGGAGGCCGGTGCCCGCCGCATCGTCGTGGTGCGGGCGATCACCGCGGCGGAAGACCCGCGAGCTGCGGCCGAGCGGCTCAGGTCGGCGCTTGCAGCAGCGAGCTGACCCGAGAACTCAGCCGCGACGGCGCGTGGTCTGGTGTGCCCGCGGAGCACCACACGAACACACCCGCCTCGACTTCGACCGTGCGTGGCAGGTGACGCCGCCGCTCGTCGCCGGGGCTCAGCGGCACGATCGCCGGCGCGGTCCGCAGCCGTTGCCAACTGGCGGCGAATCCCGGGTGCAACGGCAGCTCGGCCACCTCGTCTTCGCTAACCCAGCGCAGTTCGGCGCTTTCCCGGTTGGGCACGGTGTGCAGCAGTTCGCTGGCATCGGCAACGACGGTGGTGTAGGTCCAGTTGCGGCCAGCGGCCCCAAAAACCTCAGCGGTGATGACGGTGCCGCGCACCGAAAGCTGCTCGCTGGGCAGCCCGGCCTCCTCATGGGCCTCCCGGACGGCGGCCTGCTCGGCGGTCTCATGGCTGTCGCGGGCACCACCCGGCAGGGCCCACGTTCCGCCCTGATGACTCCACGGCGCGCGGTGCTGCAGCAACACCGCCGGACTGCCATCGGGCTGGGGCGCTCTGAGCAGCAGACCGGCCGCGCCGTGCCGGCCCCAGTAATGCATGCCACTGTCGGATATCACCCATCCGTCGCCGTCGCCGTGCACGCGTTCAGGATAAGCAGGCCTCAGGTCCCCGCATCCGGGCAAAACACTCTTAGACTTCGCTTATAGAGTTCGAAATACGTACGCCCGAAAGATGAGGTCCGAACAGACGTGACCGTTGAGTTGGCGCATCCGTCGACCGAGCCCCTTGGTTCGCGGTCGCCGACCGAACCGGCCCACCCCCGCTGGTGGTTCGCCGCGACGACGCCGGGCCGCATCCTGACCATCGGTCTCATCCTGGCGATTCTCGGCGGGCTCAGCGCGTTCGCCACCTCGACGACGATCAACCAGCGACAGCAGGCGCTGACCACCGTGTTGAAGCACACCGAGCCGCTGGCGTTCGCGGCCGGACGGCTGTACACCACGCTGTCGGTGGCCGACGCGGCAGCCGCGACCGCGTTCATCGCGCAAGCCGAGCCACGCACCGTGCGGCAACGCTACGAGCAGGCAATCACCGACGCGGCGGTCGCGGTGACCCGGGCGTCGAGCGGGCTGACCGACGAGCCGCTGGTGCAGCTGCTCGGGCGGATCAACGCCGAGCTGTCCGTGTACACCGGCCTGATCGAAATCGCGCGCACCAATAACCGGGCCGGCAACCCGGTCGGGTCGTCGTATCTGTCCGAGGCGTCGGCGCTGATGCAGTCGTCGATCCTGCCCGACGCGCAGCAGCTGTATCACGAGACATCGGCACGGGTGGACGACGAGACCACGGCGTCGACTCAGATCCCCGCTCCGGTGATCCTCGTGGTCACCGCCACCGCGGCCTTCGGCGCGTTCTCGCACCGCTTTCTGGCGCGTCGCACCAAACGCCGAATCAACCCCGGTCTTGTCGCCGGCGCACTCGCGATTCTCGTTATGGTGGTTTGGGTGGGGACTGCTCTCGCGATTTCCACCGCCGGCAGCCGCAGCGCCAAAGACACTGCGGCAGAGTCGCTGAAGACCATCACCGATATGTCCATCAACGCTCAGCAGGCCCGCGCCGACGAGACGCTGTCATTGATCCGGCGCGGGGACGAAGAGGTCCGCAAGCAGTCCTTCTACGAACGCATCGACGCCATGCACAAACAACTCGACGAATATCTCGCGCGCCACGATGCCGTCGACAGGAACGACTTGAAGGGCGCCGATCAACTGCTGACGCAGTGGCGGCGAGCCGACGACCGGATCAACTCCTACATCTCGGTGGGCAATTATCGGGCCGCCACCCAGGTCGCGCTGGGTACCGGTGAGAACGACTCCACACCGGCGTTCGACAAACTCGACCGCGCCCTGAGTAAGGCGATGGAGCAGAGTCGCAACCAACTGCGCGACGACATCCTCAACGCGCGCCGCGGGCTCGCCGGCGCGACGGTCGGCGGTGTCGTGCTCAGCCTTGGCGCGGCCGTCGCGGTCGCTCTTGGACTGTGGCCACGGCTGAGCGAGTACCGATGACCCGGCGCCGGTTCCGCATCGCTCTGGCTACGGTCACCGCGGCCACGGTGCTGGCCGGGTGTAGCGACTCGGCTGCCATGGTGGTGACGCCGGTGCCGACGCTGCCACCACCCACACCCGCCGGTATGCAGGAGATGCCACCGCAGCCGCCGCTGCCGCCGGACAACGCCGACAGCTGCAACCCGACCGCGAGCCTGCGCCCATTCACCAATCCGGTCGACGCCGACGCCGCGGTGGCCGATATCCGTGCTCGCGGCAGGCTGATCGTCGGCCTGGACATCGGCAGCAACCTGTTCAGCTTCCGCGACCCGATCACCGGCGAGATCACCGGCTTCGACGTCGACATTGCCGGCGAGGTGGCACGCGACATCTTCGGCAACCCATCGCAAGTCGAGTACCGGATCCTGTCGTCCGACGAGCGCATCACCGCGCTGGAGAAGTCGGAGGTCGACATCGTTGCCAAGACGATGACCATCACCTGCGAGCGGCGCAAGCAGGTCAACTTCTCCACCGTCTACCTCGACGCCTACCAGCGCATCCTGGCGCCACGCGACTCCCCGATCACCAAAGCGTCGGACCTTTCCGGCAAGCGGGTCTGCGTCGCAAAGGGCACCACGTCCCTGCAGCGGATCCGGGAGATCGCGCCGCCGCCGATCGTGGTGGAGGTGGTCAACTGGGCCGACTGTCTGGTGACGCTGCAGCAGCGGCAAGTCGACGCCATCAGCACCGACGACTCCATCCTGGCCGGATTGGTTTCCCAGGATCCGTACCTGCACCTGGTCGGGCCCAACATGGGTACACAGCCGTACGGCATCGGCGTCAAGCTCGACAACACCGGGTTGGTCCGGTTCGTCAACGGCACTCTGGAACGCATTCGCCGCGACGGAACCTGGAACGCCTTGTACCGCAAGTGGTTAACGGTTCTCGGGCCGGCACCGGCTCCGCCTAGCCCAAGGTATGTGGACTGATGGCCGATTCGGAACACCACGACGCGGACGACGCTGACGTCGCCCCGGGCACTCAGCCCGCCGATGCGATGGTGGATTCGTCCTCACAGGGCCGCCCGGTGACCACGCAGGCCGTCTTCCGCCCCGATTTCGACGACGACTCCCAAGCCACGCCGGTGCACGTCGTCGACACCGAACCGCAAGAACGCATGAAGCCGGTAAAGCGTGCGCCGGTCCGACGGCTGGGCGGTGGCCTGGTCGAGATTCCGCGGGTACCTGACATCGACCCGCTCGAAGCACTGATGCCCAATCCGGTTGTGCCGGAATCCAAACGCTTCTGCTGGAACTGCGGGCGGCCGGTGGGCCGATCCAGCCCGGACGGCACAGCCTCGGCCAAAAAAGCACAGTCGGAGGGCTGGTGCCCCTACTGTGGAAGCCCGTATTCGTTTCTGCCGCAACTGAGTCCGGGTGCCGTCGTCGCCGGCCAATACGAGATCAGGGGTTGCATCGCGCACGGTGGGCTGGGCTGGGTGTACCTGGCGCTGGACCGCAATGTCAACGATCGCCCGGTGGTGCTCAAAGGTCTGGTGCATTCCGGTGACGCCGAGGCCCAAGCGATCGCAATGGCCGAGCGACGATTCCTCGCCGAGGTGGTGCACCCGTCGATCGTGCAGATCTTCAACTTCGTCGAGCACACCGACCGGCACGGGGAACCCGTCGGCTACATCGTCATGGAGTACGTCGGTGGGCAATCGCTCAAACGTCGCAAAGGTGAGAAGCTGCCCGTCGCCGAAGCCATCGCCTACGTCTTGGAAATCCTTCCGGCGCTGAGCTATCTGCATTCCATCGGTTTGGTCTACAACGACCTCAAGCCGGAAAACATCATGCTCACCGAAGAACAGCTCAAGCTGATCGACCTGGGCGCGGTGTCGCGGATCAACTCGTTTGGCTACCTTTACGGCACACCGGGTTACCAGGCCCCCGAGATCGTGCGGACCGGCCCGACGGTGGCCAGCGACATCTATACGGTTGGGCGCACGCTCGCGGCGCTTACCTTGCGGCTGCGCGCCCGCGGCGGCCGCTATGTCGACGGGCTCCCCGAAGACGACCCGGTGCTCAACAAGTACGACTCGTTCGCCCGGCTGTTGCGCAGGGCGATCGATCCGGATCCGCGGCGGCGGTTCACCAGCGCTGAGGAGATGTCCGGGCAGCTGTCCGGCGTGCTGCGCGAGGTGGTGGCTCAGGACACCGGTGTGCGGCGGCCCGGACTATCGACGATCTTCAGCCGCACCCGCTCCACGTTCGGGGAAGACCTGTTGGTCGCGCATACCGACGTGTACCTCGACGGCGCAGTCCATTCGGAGAAGCTGACCGCCAAGGAAATCGTCATCGCGCTGCAGGTGCCACTGGTCGACCCGGCTGACGTCGCTGCGCCGCTGCTGCAGGCGACCGTGTTGTCTCAACCCGTGCAGACGCTGGATTCGCTGCGCGCGTTCCGCCACGGCGCAATGGATTCCGACGACATCGACTTGTCGGAGTCGGTCGAGCTGCCGCTGATGGAGGTGCGGGCGCTGCTCGATCTCGGCGACGTCGCCAAGGCCAACCGCAAACTCGACGACCTGGCCGATCGGGTCGGCTGGCGGTGGCGGCTGGTTTGGTACCGCGCGGTCTCAGAACTGCTCACCGGCGATTACGACTCAGCGATCAAACATTTCAGTGAGGTGCTGGACACCTTCCCCGGCGAGTTGGCGCCGAAGATGGCCCTGGCGGCGACCGCCGAATTGGCCGGCAGCTCAGACGAACACAAGTACTACGAAGCGGTGTGGAACACCGACGACGGGGTGATATCGGCGGCCTTTGGCCTGGCCAGGGCGCAGTCCGTCGAAGGGGATCGGGCCGGCGCGGTACGCACTCTCGACGAAGTACCCGCTACCTCAAGGCATTTCACCACCGCGCGACTGACCAGTGCGGTAACCCTGCTGTCCGGCCGATCGGTAAGCGAAATCAGCGAAGAAG
>DASQSQ010000452.1:0-4182 GCA_035642315.1 Mycobacterium sp. | reverse complement strand
TCAGCCTTGGGCCGCAGCAGCCGGCCGAGCCGTTGCGCCTCCTCCTGCCGTGAACCGAATGTCCCCGAAACCTGCACCGCGACAGCGGCTTCCGGCAAGTCGATGGAGAAGTTGGCCACCTTCGACACCACTAGGGTGCCGATCTCACCGCGGCGGAACGCGTCGAACAGCGCCTCGCGCTCGGCGGTCTTGGTCGACCCCTGGATCACCGGGGCGTCCAGCACCGCCCCGAGCTCGTCGAGCTGATCGAGGTAGGCGCCGATCACCAAGGTCTGCTCGCCTTCGTGGCGGGCCAGAATCGACTTGACCACCGCAATCTTCGAATGGGCCGTCGAGCAGAGCCGGTAGCGCTCTTCGGGTTCCGCGGTCGCGTAGGTCATCCGCTCGCTGTCGGTCAGTGTGACCCGTACCTCGATGCACTCCGCCGGCGCGATCCAGCCTTGCGCCTCAATGTCTTTCCACGGCGCGTCATAGCGTTTCGGGCCGATCAGCGAGAACACGTCGCCCTCCCGGCCGTCCTCGCGGATCAGCGTCGCCGTCAACCCCAACCGCCGCCGGGACTGCAGATCAGCTGTCATCCGGAATACCGGCGCCGGCAGCAGGTGCACCTCGTCGTAGACGATCAACCCCCAGTCGCGGCTGTCGAACAGCTCCAGGTGGCGATACTCGCCCTTGATGCGACGGGTGATCACCTGATAGGTGGCGATGGTGACCGGCCGAATCTCCTTGCGCTCGCCGGAGTATTCGCCGATCTCCTCGTCGGTCAGCGAGGTGCGGGCGATCAATTCGCGTTTCCACTGGCGGCCCGCGACCGTATTGGTGACCAGAATCAGCGTCGTCGCACCGGCTTTCGCCATCGCCGCCGCGCCGACAAGTGTCTTGCCCGCCCCACACGGCAGGACCACGACACCCGATCCGCCGGCCCAGAACGACTCGGCGGCCATCTCTTGATAGTCGCGCAGGTGCCAGCCGTCCTGCCGCAAGCTGATCGGGTGTGCCTCGCCGTCGACATAGCCGGCTAAATCCTCTGCGGGCCAGCCGATCTTGAGCAGCATCTGTTTGACCCGGCCGCGCTCGCTGGGGTGCACGATGACGGTGTCGTCATCGATCCGCGCACCCAGCATCGGCGCGATCTTCTTGTGGCGCAACACTTCCTCGAGCACTGCGCGGTCCAGGCTGACCAGCGTCAGGCCGTGGGCCGGGTTCTTGACCAACTGCAGCCGCCCGTAGCGGGCCATCGTGTCGACGATGTCGACCAGCAGCGGCTGCGGGACGGCATAGCGCGAGTAGCTGACCAGCGCGTCGACCACCTGCTCGGCGTCATGGCCCGCGGCGCGCGCATTCCACAGCGCCAGCGGAGTGACCCGATAGGTGTGCACGTGCTCGGGTGCACGCTCCAGCTCGGCGAACGGCGCGATCGCCGCGCGGGCTGCACCGGCCAGTTCATGATCAACTTCGAGCAGCAACGTCTTGTCGGACTGCACGATCAACGGTCCGTCAGTCATTCAGCGCCGCTCCTCCTCATCGCTTCGCTCTGCATCGTCGCCGGCGCGCATCAGACTCCATGAACTCCATTATCCGTCGACCTCCGACACGACTGAGGTGATGCGGTGGATGGCGAACTCACGTGCGCGGCCGGTAGCGGAATCGAACGCCACCAGCTGTCCGCCGGCCACGGTGATAGGCGACACCACTCGCTGGGTGGCCACGCCGGCGGCATCGACGTAACCGATCACCACGGTGTCCTGCCGCAGGGCGGCGCGCTGCAGCAGCGACATCGCCACCGCCGGGTCAATCCGGACACTGCCGAACGGCGCGGTGGTCACCTTGCGCAACACCCCGACGACCGCGCTCAGGCTTTCGCCGCTCGGGCGCGGCATCGACCGGTGCGGCCGACGCCGCTGCGGTGCGGGCACCCGGGCGCCGCGGGCCCGGATGTCGACGATGGTGCCGGTGGAGTCTTCGGCGGCCGGCGCGAAACCGGCATCCTGCAAGGCGGCGAGTACTTCATTGATCGGCGCCTGGCATATCGCCACCGTCGGCGCCAGCACGCGCAGGCCCAACGCTTGGCCCTCGGGCGAGGCCACCGCCTGGGCGAGCAGAGCGGGATCTTCGCAGCGCATGAACGACGCGGCCATGCCGATCCTGAGCTGCCCGTGGCGGCGTGCGACATCGTTGATCAGGTAGGTAAGGCCTTGTGGCACAGGTGTTTTAGAGTGCTTGTCGAACAGCGAATGCAATGCGCTTGCGGTCTTGCCGATATCCAGGGCATGCCGGATGGACCGCTCGCTGACGCGGTAGACCATCGCCGTGCCCGCCGACTCGACGGTGGCCACCGCCGTCAGCTCTTCGGCGAGTTGACGCTCGAGCGGTCCGGGAACCACGACGGTCAGGTCGGCCTGCACCAGGAAGTGGTCGATCGGCGCGGGCAAGACACGCGCCATCGCATCAACGACGTCGGCGCTTTCGTCGTATCGACCGTCGGCAACCAACGCGCGGCCGGGCGTGCTGATCGCTCCGCGGCCCACCAGGCCGACCAGGTGTGCCTCTTCAAGTAGGTCCGCCACCGGCGCCGGCTGCAGCCGCTTGGTCCAGCGTGGCCGCCGCCAGATCAGCGCTGTCGACGCCGTGCGCTTGTCTACTCCCGCACCGGGCGGCAGTTCGGCCAGCATGCCCAGCAGCAGCCGCCGGTCGAACGGCGCCGCGGTCGAGTACAGCGAATCCGACAGCGCGGCATAGGGTTTGGCATCAGGTCCGCGCGTCCCGATCAACGCCGGGCGGGCCGGCAGATCAACCCAGGTACTGGCCAGCAGATACCAGCGGTCGGCGGCCGACGCCTCGGCGAACCGGTCGGCGGCCACCGTCGGCGCCCAGTACGGCGCCTCACCGCCGGACGGTTGCGGATCGGGCAGACCGCCGGCGATCAGGCCCGCCGCGGCGGCCAGCTCGAGGATCAACCCCAGCCGCGCCTCGTCGATGCCGGTCACCTTTGCCAGGCGCCTGACCTCACGGACCCCTAAACCGCCGCTGCGCAGCTCGGAAATCGGTGCAGCGCCGAGTGTTTCGAGCAGCACATCCAGCTCGCGCAGCAGGTCGATGGCCGCGCCGGCGGCCACGGCGTCGACGTCGGCGGAGGTGGTGGTCGCGACCACCGGATCCGGCGCGGCCAGCGCGACCGGCCCGGGCTCCTCGCCGCGCAGCACCTGCCCGACGTGGCGCGGCAGGATCACCGTGTCGGCGTCGATGCGCCGCAGTAGTCCCATCGCGAGCAGCTGTGGCACCGGGTGATCCGCGGGGGCGCCGGGCGCTGCGTCGCGGGTGCGACCCAGCGGCGACCCTTCCAGCAGCCTGTCCAGCAGTTCGCGCTGTGGGTCGTCGAGGCCGTCGATCAGCTCGGCGATCTGCTCGGCGCTGTGCGAGGCGTCTTCCAGGGTCACTTGCCCCGGATGCCAGGGCAGCCCGGCACCGGCATCAGGGGCCGCTCGTAGCTCGGTGTCACCCCAAACCAGCGCGCGTTCTTTGAGGTCGTCGAGGGCATCGAGCACGTCGGGCTCCGGCGCGCGACCGTCGGTCAGCGCGAGCAATTTAGTTATGGATACCGGCTCGCTGTCGGCGTGCAGAACGAGCAGCGCGTCGATCACCGCGAGCCGCAGGAAGTCCAGCTCATCGCTGGCAGCCTTGAGCGACTGCCGGGCCTGGGCGCGGGCGGCGAGGGCCGCGATGCTGCCCGGCGGTGGCTGGGCAAGGTCGGGTCGTAGTTCCAGCAGACGGATCAGCCGCTCGTCGGGCAAGTCGGCCAGCCAGGACCCCAGCGGGATACCCGGGGTGTGTTCGGTCATTGCTGACCAGCGTAAAGCAGCCGGGGGAGTGAGCTTCCGCGGTCGGGAGCTGATGTGGATAACAGAGCCGAGCCGCCAAGGCTGCGCGAGACCTGTCAGAATGGGACCCGTGGCTGACAACGCTGACACGAAGGCGCCGAAGACCCGTTACGTCGATAACGGCTGGCCGACCACCGACCCGGACGACCATGCGGTGAGCGAGCTGGCAACCGATCGGACCGGCGCGCTGTCTCCATACGGCGACATCGTGTTCCCGCTGCCGGCCGACGAATTGCCGTACCTACATCCCGTTACGGAGATCAACCGCTAGGCGGTTGATAGCTGGCGCTCCGGCGCCAAGGTC
>DASQSQ010000451.1:0-9385 GCA_035642315.1 Mycobacterium sp. | reverse complement strand
GGTGACGATGGCATCGCAGACCTCGCTGGGCTCGCTCGGCTCGAGAATCCCGGCCTGCACGTAGAGAACCTCGGCGGAGACCCGCAGCGCCTTGGCGATCTGCTTGAGCACGTCGGCGGACGGTTTACGCAAACCGCGCTCGATCTGGCTGAGATAGGGATTGCTGACACCGGCCTTTTCCGCCAACTGCCGCACCGACACTTGCGCCGCCTCGCGCTGTGCCTTGATGAAGCTGCCGATGTCGGACGCAGCGGTAGACACCACAGCGGAAAGCTTCTCCTCCTGCGGCATAGCTGCTCCTTGAGTCCGTACTTCGGCTTGGTCGGTGCGAACGCGCCTCACAGTAAAAGCTAGTGCTAACTTTTGCAAGCACTGTTAGCTGTGCTCAGAACAGCAGCTGGGCGACCGCGTAGATGACCAGCCCGGCCAGCGAACCGACGACCGTACCGTTGATCCGGATAAATTGCAGGTCACGGCCGACGTGCAGTTCGATCCGCCGGCTGGCCTCCTCGGCGTCCCAGCGCTCGATGGTGTCGGTAATAATCGCTGTGATCTCTACCCCATATTGGGCGACCAGGTGTTCGGCAGCACGCACGATCCAGTTGTCGACCTTGTCGCGCAGGTCGGCGTCGTCGCGCAGCGATTCGCCGATCCGCACCACCGCGTCGGTGATGCGGGTGCGCAGCGCGCTGGATGGGTCGTCCACACCTTCGAGGACCAGGCGTTTCAGCGTCTTCCAGGCCGTCGCGGCAGCGTTGGTGACCTCCTCGCGGGCCATCAACTGCTCCTTGACCGCCTCGGCCCGCGCGATCGTCGCCTCGTCGTGCTGCAGGTCGTCGGCGAACTCGAACAGGAAGCGGGTCGCCGACCGGCGCAGTTCGTGGTCCGGGTTGCGGCGCACCTTGTCGGTGAAGTCCATCAGCTCGCGATGGATTCGATCGCCGACGAGGTGGTCGATGAATCGCGGTGACCAGCCCGGCGAATCGCGCTCGACTACCCGCTGGATGACCTCTCCGGCGTTCAGCGACCACTGAAATGCCCGGTCAGCCAGCAATTGGATCAGGGCTTCCTGCCGATGCTCGGCCAGCAAGGTGGCCAACACCCGGCCTACCGGCGGGCCCCACTGCGGCTCGGCGAGGCGCCGCACGATCATCCGGTCGATGACCTGCTGGACGTCGTCGTCGCGCAGCAGTTCCACCATGACCCGCAGCACGGTCGCGCTCTCGGCAGCCACTCGCTGCGCATGCGACTTCTCCGACAGCCACTTGCCCAGTCGGCTGGGGATCTGCGCGTCGCGAATCTTGGTTCCCACGACCTCCGGCGAAAGGAAGTTCTCCCGCACGAACGTGCCCAAGCCCTCGCCCAGCTGGTCCTTCTTGCGTTTGATGATCGCGGTGTGCGGGATCGGTATCCCGAGCGGGTGCTTGAACAGCGCGGTGACCGCGAACCAGTCCGCTAAGGCGCCGACCATGCCGGCCTCCCCGGCCGCCCCCACATAGCCCACCCAGGTCGCAGTCACACCGGCCGACTGCGCCCACCGGCAACCCAGGAACACCGCGGTGGCGCCGACCAGAAAACTCAGCGCCACCACTTTCATGCGTCGCAGCGCCCGACGCCGCTCGGCATCGGCCTGCGGGTCGGCCCCGGCGAACGACTCGGCGAGGGACGCCGGTTTGCGGGGCTCCAGTGGCGGCAACGTTGCCAGCTCGCTGCGCGCCGCTCGCGGGCCTCGCGAATCGGCTCGGTGTTTGGGTCCCGGATTGGGTCTGTCGTTCAGTCCCAGCGCCACCCCACCATCATCCGCTATCAGGAGTTGCTGTTCGGCGAATGCGGGCCGTTTACGGCCCGCAGTGGAGCCGAACCATCGGAGCGGGGCGGGCAATGCACGCCGGGCTGGCAATTATACGGCCGTGCAGTAAGCACCGGTAACTGTTACCGGCTTGACGGCGAACCTCCGTCGTAGGAGGTGCGAGCCGGGAAATGCGCGTCGATAAGCCGTACTATGAAGGTCGTCTAGTGAGTTGATGGGAATCGGCGACAGTGGCAAAGCAGGTCCCCGCCGGGACGGTAAAAACCGATGGGCGGAAGCGACGTTGGCACCAGCACAAGGTGGAGCGCCGCAATGAGCTGATCGATGGGACGATCGAAGCGATCCAACGGCGTGGCCGCTTCGTGAGCATGGATGAGATCGCCAGCGAAATCGGCGTCTCCAAGACGGTGCTGTACCGCTACTTCGTCGACAAGAACGATCTGACGACCGCGGTCATGATGCGGTTCGCGCAGATCACCCTGATCCCCAACATGTCGGCGGCGCTGTCGTCGAACCTGGACGGCTTCGAGCTGACCCGCGAGATCATCCGGGTGTACGTGCACACCGTGGCGAACGAACCGGAGCCGTACCGGTTCGTGATGGCCAACAGTTCGGCCAGCAAGAGCAAGGTGATCGCCGACTCCGAGCGGATCATCGCCCGCATGCTCGCGGTGGTGTTGCGCCGCCGCATGAAAGCGGCCGGGATGGACGTCGGCGGGGTGGAGCCGTGGGCGTACCACATCGTCGGTGGCGTCCAGTTGGCCACTCACTCGTGGTTGCTGGATCCGCGGATGAGTGCCGACGAGCTGATCGACTATCTGACCATGCTGAGCTGGAGCGCGCTGTGCGGGATCGTCGAGGTCGCCGGGTCGCTGGACAAATTCCGCGGCCAACCGCATCCGTCGCCGATCGTGCCACCGCTAGGTTCTGACCATGGCTGACGTGACGGTCCGTTCCCGGCTCAGCTCCTGGGCGTACGCCCTGCGTACCACCAACCCACCGCCGGACCGGCCGGTCGACTTTGTCACCCGCTGGATCGTCGTCACTCGCGCCGCGGTGCTGCCGATGACCCTGTTCGCCGGCCTGGTCGCAGCACTGCTGGCGATCGGCCGGCCCGGATTCGATTGGCGCTGGCTCGTTCTCGCGATCGCGGGAATTCTGTTGGCGCACACCGTCAATAACTTGATGAACGACCTTTTCGACACCCAGACCGGCCTCGACAGCTCCAGTTACCCACGCGCGCTCTACGCCCCGCACCCGGTCCTTTCGGGGCTGGTCACCCGGCGCACCCTGCTCACTGCGATCGCCGCGGTGAACCTGGCCGACCTGGCAATCCTGATCGTGCTCACCTGGGCGCGCGGCTGGCCCGTGGCGGCCTTCGCGCTGTCGGGTTTCGTGCTCAGCGTCGCCTACACAGCGCCGCCGGTACGACTCAAGAAGCGTGGCCTCGGCGAGCCCGATGTGCTGGTGGTCTGGGGTCCGCTGATGGTGTGCGGGACGTACTACTCCGCGGTCGGCAGCGTCGGCTGGGACGTCCTGCTCGCTTCGCTGCCCTACGGGCTGCTGTGCACGACGGTGCTGATGGGCAAGCACACCGACAAGATCCCTTACGACGAGCCGCTCGGCATCCGCACGTTGCCGGTGATCTTCGGGCAAGCTCGCGCTCGCGCGGCGACGCTCGGGATGATGGTCGGCTTCTACCTGTTGGTCGTGGTCGCGGTGCTGGCCAGGGCGATGCCGTGGCCGGCCCTGCTCGTCGTGGCGGCGCTGCCCCGACTTATCAAGATATGGCCGTATTTTCGCCGTCCGCCGCCCGCAGAGCCGCCGGCTGATTTCCCGGTGTGGCCGCTGTGGTACGCCGCGCTGGCCTGGGTGCATGTGCGCCAAGCGGGTGCATTGCTGGTGGTGGGCCTGGCGATCGGCGCGGTGCTACAGGCCGTCTGAGCCAGCCAAGAAGCGGCCGCTATTTGGTCAGAGTGAACTGACCGATGTTGCTGATGTCTCGCCGGAAGAAGTCCGCGCAGCCGGTCAGGTACTTCATGTAGCGGTCGTAGACTTCCTCGGACTGGATGGCGATGGCGCGTTCGCGGTTGGCCTGCAGATTGGCCGCCCACATGTCCAACGTGCGGGCATAGTGCGGACGCAGCAAGTGGACGCGCTCCACAGTGAACTTGGTGGCCTCCGACAGCTCGAGAATGTCTTCGACGGCGGGTAGCTCTCCGCCCGGGAATATCTCTGTACCGATGAACCGCATGAACTTCAGGTCGCTCATCGTCACCGCGATGCCGTTGTCCCGGAAGTACGTTTGCGGATACCCAAGGATCGTGTGCAGCAGCATCCGGCCGCCGTCGGGAAGGATCTCGTAGGCCCGGTTGAAGAAGGCGGGGTATCGCTCGGCCTTGAACGCTTCGAAGGCGCCGATGGTGACAATCCGGTCGACCTTTTCGTCGAACTCTTCCCAGCCCTGCAGTCGCACCTCGACGTTGCGTTTCGTGGGGATCTTCGCCAGCTTGGCCCTGGTGTACTCGGACTGGTTGCGGCTGAGCGTGATGCCGATGACGTTGACGTCGTACTTCTCGATCGCTCGCTGCATCGCGCCGCCCCACCCGCAGCCGATGTCCAGCAACGTCATTCCCGGCTCGAGGTTGAGCTTGCCGAGCGCCAGGTCGAACTTGGCGTTCTGCGCCTCTTCGAGGGTCATGTCGTCGCGCTCGAAGTATGCGCAGGTGTAGCCCATAGTTCGGCCAAGGAATAGCGCGAAGAATTCGTCCGATAGGTCGTAGATCGATTGCGATTCTTCGTAGAACGGCGTCAGCGTTGACATGGTCGGAAGCTCCCGTCTTGGCCCCATTTCAAGCGGGAACTGTATCAGGCCGGACGCCCGATCGCCGTGCGCAGCTGTTCCACCTGCGCGGATCGTGACCTGGCTGGGCCTATGCCTTCACCAAGGTGAACTGCCCCACTTCGGAAATGTTCCGCCGAAAGAAATCGGAGCATCCGGTCAGATAGCGCATGTAGCGGTCGTACACCTCAGCGGAGGTCACCGTAACGGCGTCGTCGTGGGCGGCCTCCAGCTTCGCCGACCAGGTATCGAGTGTCCGAACGTAATCGGCCGTCATCTTTTGCAATTGTTCAACCGAAAACCCAGCGCCTGTTGAGTATTCGACGACGTCTTCGTCGGACGGCACGGCGCCGCCGGGGAAAATCTCTGCGGCGATGAACCTCATGAACCGAAGATCGCTCATGGTGATTGGGATGCCCATCTCCGGCCAGCGCTTGAGCGGATGACCCATGATCGTCTGCAGAACCATGCGACCGTCGCCGGGCATGATGCGGTAGCACAAATCGAAGAACGCCTTATAGCGTGATTTGGGAAAAGCCTCGAATGCCTCGATGCTGACAATGCGGTCCACGGGCTCGTCGAACTCCTCCCACCCGCGCAGCAGGATTTGCCGGGAGCGGTCGGTGTCGATCTGATCGAGCAGCTGCTGACCCAGCGCAAATTGGTTCTTGCTCAAGGTCAGGCCGACGACGTTGACGTCATACCGCTCGACAGCGCGCTTCATCACCGAACCCCAGCCGCAGCCGACGTCGAGCAGCGTCATGCCGGGCTCAAGGCCCAGCTTGCCGAGCGCGAGGTCGATCTTGGCGATCTGGGCCTCTTCCAGCGTCATGTCATCGCGTTCGTAGTACGCACAGCTGTAGGTGCGCGTCGGGTCCTGGAACAGACCGAAGAAATCGTTGGAGATGTCGTAGTGGGCTTGAACATCCTCATACGCCGGCCGCAATTTCTGCGAGCCAACCGACCCGGTGTCCGTCATGACAAATTGACCTTTCAGGTGAATCTGTTCAGGCCGCCAGATTGCGCTGTTGCACAGGAACTTTATAACGCTCCTTTGGGATCGTGCTAAGTGGGAGACTTTTCGCAGGTGAATTGGCAGACGTCGGTGTAGCCCCCGCGGAACAGGTCGGCGCAGCCGGTCAGGTACCTCATGAAGCGCTCGTAGACCTCGTCGGACGTGATGGCGATGGCCTCGTTTTTCTTCGCTTCGAGATTGGCCGCCCAGGTGTCCAGGGTGCGGGCGTAATGCGGGCGCAGCCGCTGTTTACGGGTCACCGTGTAACCCGCTCTGCCCGCGTGCTCCTCGATCTGCGCGGCCAGCGGCAGACGACCACCGGGATAGATCTCATCCATGATGAACTTGATGAATCGCACCGTCGACATCTTGAGCGGTAGCTGACGCTCTTTGACCTCTTCGTCGCTCGGGATGATGATGCTGTGCAACATCATCACGCCGTCGTCGGGCATCAAGGTGAACGTCTTCTTGAAGTAGTCGTCGTACTTGTTGAAGCCGAAGTGCTCGAAAGCGCCGATTGACACCACCCTGTCGATCGGCTCGTCGAAGTCCTCCCACGGCTGCAGCCGCACTTCCATGTGACGCTTGCTGCTCGAGTTCGCGAACCAATGGTCCTCGATGTGCTGCTTTTGGTTTTCGGACAGCGTCAGTCCGATGACGTTGACGTCATACTTTTCGACCGCACGCATGATCGTCGAGCCCCACCCGCAGCCGATGTCGAGCAGTGTCATCCCCGGCTGTAGGCCGAGCTTGCCCAGGGACAGGTCGACTTTGGCCCGCTGCGCCTCTTCGAGCGTCATGTCGTCGCGCTCGAAATACGCACAGCTGTACGTCTGGCTCGGGTCCTGCCATAGCCTGAAAAACTCGTTGGAGATGTCGTAGTGAAACTGGACTTCTTTGGCATTCGAGCCGCGGGTCTGCGCCGCGGAGCTCGATAACCACTTGGACTCAGCAATCGGCGTCGCGCGTGAGGTATCTGCCACCGTTCATCCTCGAGAGTCGAAATTACGAATCGGTACTGCGCCGGTTGCTTGACACAGGCTTGAGATTACGCCCCACCCCGGCAAAACAGCGGTAACCAGTAGGGGCGTCAGTGTTTCCCGAAGGCCAGAGCGACGTTATAGCCACCGAAGGCGAACGAGTTGCTGACAGCGTACTGG
Organism: Mycobacterium sp.; assembly: GCA_035642315.1. Lineage (GTDB taxonomy): Bacteria > Actinomycetota > Actinomycetes > Mycobacteriales > Mycobacteriaceae > Mycobacterium. The sequence goes on along the minus strand of DASQSQ010000451.1, from coordinate 2,558 downwards.
TAGTCGCCGGTTCGCGGCTCATCGGTCACCACATCCAGTTCGATCTCCGGATCCAGCTTTCGTAGGTTCAACGTCGGCGGGATGATGCCGTCCCGCAACGCCAACACCGTCAGAATCGACTCCACTGCGCCAACCGCGCCGATCGAATAGCCGAGCGCTGCCTTCGGTGCGTAGACGGCCGGCGCGTGCGTCCCCAACGCTCGCCTGATTGCCGTCGCCTCGGCCAAATCACCGGCGACGGTGCCGGTGGCGTGGGCGTTGACGTGGTCGACGTCGCGCGGGGTTAGGCCGGCAAGTTGGATCGCCCGAGTCATCGCGTCACCGGCTCGCTCACCGTTGGGATCATTCAGCACCAGGTGGTAACCGTCCGACGTGATACCGGCGCCCATGACTCGGCCAATGATGTTGGCCCTGCGGGCTTTTGCGTGCTCCTCGGTTTCGATTACCATCAGCGCGCCCGCTTCACCGAACACCAAGCCGTTGCGCTCCTTATCGAACGGACGGCACGCGCCGGCCGGATCGTCGTTGTTCGTCGACAGCAGGTCCTGGTGCGAGTACGCCGCGATGGGCACCGCCTCGATCTTGGTCTCGACACCGCCGCAGATCGCGACATCGGCCTCGCCGAGCACGATGTTGCGCCAGGCCAGCGCGATAGCTTCGGCGCCTGAGGCGCAACCTGACACCGGGGTCATGATCCCGGCCTTGGCGCCACGTTCCAACCCGACCGCCGCGGCCGCAGCGTTGGGCATGGCCTTCTGCACACCCAGCGGGGAAATTGCTCTGATACCTCGTTCGCGGATCTCGTCATTGACCACGACAAACTCCTCGGTCGAACCCAGCCCGGTGCCTATGGACACCATCAACCGGTTGGGATCGACCTCCGGCGATCCGGTGTTCTCCCAGACCCGCCGGCCTAGCCGTGTCGACATCTTCTGCATAAACAGATACCGGTGAAGTTCCACCCGGGTCAGTTCATGATCGAAGTCCTCGAGCAGATGTCCGCCGATGCGGACCGGTAGATCGAACTTCTCTACGAACGGATCATCGAGCTTGCGGATCCCACTCTGTTTATCCAGCAGCTTCTTCCAGGTGCTGTCGGCGTCAGTGGCCAGGGCAGTCGTCATCGCGATGCCGGTGACGACCACATCGGCGAGACCATTTCCGGTTGAGAGCTCGGCAAGGCGCGGCGTCGTTCCCTCCTCTACGGGTTCAGAGCACCTTTCCACCAGTCTGATACCCCCACAGCTACGAATAAACCCTTAGGTCCGGCCGCAACCGGGCTGCCGAAAACTGAACACAGCTATTCAATTGGGCGTCGGCAGTGATTGCCGCGCCCCGACGAGGGGTATGGGTTCGCGATGAAGTCGCGCGGAAGTGAAAACGCTGGTCAAACCGGCCTGAAGCCGAACGTCGGCAACATCCAGTCGCACTACGACCGGTCGAACGAGTTCTTCAAACTGTGGCTCGATCCGTCGATGACTTACAGTTGCGCCTACTTCGAGCGTGACGACATGACGCTGCAAGAGGCGCAGCTGGCCAAGATCGATCTCGCGCTGGGCAAGTTGGGCCTGCAGCCCGGTATGACGTTGCTCGACATCGGCTGCGGCTGGGGTTCCACCATGCGGCGGGCGATCGAGAAGTACGACGTCAACGTGATCGGGTTGACGTTGAGCGAAAACCAGCTGGTTCACGACAAGCAGAAGTTCGCCGAGATGGACTCTCCGCGCAGCAAAGACGTGCGGCTGCACGGCTGGGAGGAGTTTGACGAACCGGTCGACCGCATCGTGTCGCTCGGTGCGTTCGAGCACTTCGCCGACGGCGTCGGCACTTTCGAGCGATACGCCGATTTCTTCAAGATGTGCCACAACGTGCTGCCCGACGACGGCGTCATGCTGCTGCACTCGATCGTGGTGCCCACTGAAGAAGAAGGCCAGCAGATGGGGCTGAAGCGAACGATGTCGCTGATACGGTTCATCAGCTTCATCCGAAGGGAGATCTATCCCGGCGGGCGGCTGCCGACAATTCCCGTTGTCGACGACTACGCGACCGCGGCCGGCTTCGACATCACCCGTCACCACCTGATTGGGCACAATTACGTTCGCACCTTGGACACCTGGGCCAAGGGGCTGGAAGCTCATAAGGACGAAGCGATCGAACTCAAGGGCGAAGACGAGTACAACACCTTCGTGAAGTACCTGACCGGTTGCCGCGAGCTGTTCCGCGACGGCTACACCAACGTGTGCCAGTTCACGATGGAGAAGCCGGCCGCCTGACCGACGGTTACTTGATCGGGGTGAACTGGGCGACCTCGGTGATTCCCCGGCGGAAGAAATCGGCGCAGCCCAACAAGTAGCGCATGTAGCGGTCGTATACGTCCTCGGACTGCGCGGCGATGGCACGATCACGGTCGGCCTTGAGATTGGCCGCCCAGGTGTCCAGGGTCCGCGCATAGTGGGGATTGCGCATTTGGACCTCTTCGCAACCGAATTCGGCCGCTTGGGAAAACTCGAGTTTGCCCCGACCCGTGCACAACACGATACGGCAGCGGGACCCGCGGC
>DASQSQ010000450.1:0-3111 GCA_035642315.1 Mycobacterium sp. | reverse complement strand
CGCCGCGGCGCCCGACGGCTTGCAGGACGTGTCGATCATGATGCACCAGGCCGGTTTCATGGCCGACGCCGTCGACAAGGCCGCTGGCAAGGTCTCCGAGCCTGACCCGAACGGGCGCAGGCTCATTGACGACGCGGCGGTGGCATACCGGCTGGGCCGCAGCGCGGCGCGCATGGAGGCGGCGTTTAGCGCGCCGAGCATCTTCGGCCGGGTAGCGCTGGCGCAGACGATGCGCGATATTTCACCGGACCTGATGGACCTCCTCGGCACGGCGTCGACGTTGCCGAACGGCACAGACGGCGCGGCCGACGACGGCGCCGCGGAGTACGTGTACCGCTTCGCGCCGCTGGTCGGGATCTACGGCGGCACCCTCGAGGTCTTCCGCAACATGATCGCGCAATACGTGCTCGGCCTGGGCAAGCCGAATTACTCGGCGCCGAAAACAGCTACGCCCGTGTGAAATTAGCGGCCGCTATCCGGCGAAACCGGGCTCAGTCGCCGGGTTCGGTATCGGGTGACTGTGGGCTATCAGCCTGCCGAGCGAGCTGCGCCCCGGCGGGATGGACCAAATGCATGGGCTGCCGGAAACCAATGTATTGCGGCTCCTTGGCGGTGGATCCGGTCGTCACCATTATCCAGCGTTGTGGGACCGACAGCGCTTCTATTGATTGGCCGCGACCGACGCCGCCGGTCGACGCCGCGCCGTCCGGCGTGCGCTGGTTCACCGACGACATGATTGCCGCCGCGTGAAGCAGCATGGTGGCCCGGTTGAGCTGATCCAGGTTTTTGATCGCGACCTCCGCCGCCGGGACCAGCGAACTCAGCTTGGACAGCGACGCTGCCACCGGCGAGAGATGGACATCCAACGTCGTCTGCGCTGATGACGACATTGCCTGCAGGGCTGCGGATATGGCTGCCATCACCTGATGGCCAGCCGCTATCACATCGGGGGCGTTCGTCAGTGCCCGGGATGTGCGGGTAACAGCGGCGCCTTGGTACGCCGGATCGACGTCCAGATGCGGCGTGCTGAACGGTGTCAGCGCCGACGCCTCGGCGCAGGCGCGCGCATAGGCATACATTGCCTCGGCATCGTTGACCCACATCCGTTCGTACTCGGCGTCCGCGTCCGCGATGATCGGGCTGGCCTGGCCCAGGCAATTTCTGGTGGCGAGCGACGACAGCCGCGCGCGGTTGGCGTTGATCACTTCCGGCGGGACCAACGCGGCCAATGCTGACTCGTAAGCGGTTGCTGCCGCCGCCGCTTGCGTCGCCGCGTGCGCGGCCTTGGTCGCGGCGGTGTCAAGCCACCCGAGGTAGGACGCGATGGCGCGGCCCATGGCGCTTGCCGCTTGGCCCGATTCGGCCGCAAGCTTTGAGGTCGCAGCACGGCACGATGCCGCGGTCTCACAGAGGTTCGCGGCCAGCTGGTCCCATGCGGTGGCTGCGGCCACCATTGTTGCTGAACCAGAACCGTAATACATTCGCCCGGAGTTGATTTCCGGCGGCACTCTCGCAAAGGACATTGCTAGCTCTCTTGTAGGTAGTTACCAGGAATGTCGTGGCGGCGGTGTGCGTGCAATGCAACAACGATGCTGATCGCGCCGCAGCGCTGAGCCGGCGATCGGTGCCTCGACGAGTCGAGGTCCGGCGTGCGAGTACTGAGTCCCATGGCTAATGTGAATGCAAACATATCTAGCTTGTGAATAGCTGGAAAACAGTTGCTAACTTACAAATGTCTCTCTCGTTGGCGATTCGAACGACACGCGGCTCACTGTGTCCGGGTTGGACACAGGTCGCGAGCTTCGAGCGATCTGGCAGGGCGGACATAACCCATCTGCCGGTGCGGTCAGGAATCTATTAATCCATATCATCAGCCGGACAACAGGTTTCAGAGGCTGAGTACCCGTCGTCAGGTCGTCAGGACGGTTGCCGCTGCCGTGCCGGGCGCACCGTACACCTGCGCGAAGCCGACCTGCGGGGTTCCGGGGACCTGACGGTCGCCGGCCTCGCCGCGCAGTTGGCGGACCAACTCGTGCATCTGCCGTAGCCCCGACGCCCCGATCGGTTCACCGTTGGCGATCAGTCCGCCGTCGGTGTTGACCGGCATCGCGCCGGCGATCTCGGTGGCACCGTCGGCCAACAGCTTCTCTTGCTCGCCGTCAGCGCAGAACCCCGCTTCGGCCATGTGGATCAGTTCTGCGCCGGCGTCGGTGTCCTGCAGCTGGATAACGTCGACGTCCTGCGGTGCCACACCCGCTTTCTCGAAGGCGGCTTTCGCTGCGTAGACGGTCGGCGACACGTCCTCTTCGACGGGTGCGTACGTCGTGTTGACCTCATAGGCGCCGTAGCGGCGGGTGCGGACCTCGACCGCGCGGACATACACCGGTTTGGTGGTGAACCGGTGTGCGATATCGGCACGGCACATCACCACAGCGGCGGCACCCTCGTCGGGAGCACAGAACATGTACTGGGTCAGCGGATAATTCAGCACCGGCGACGCCAGGATGGCTTCTTCGGAGATCGGTTTGCGCCGAAACACGTTGGGGTTCAACGCGCCGTTGCGGAAGTTTTTGGCGGCCACCTTGGCCAGCGTCTCGGTCGAGATGCCGTGATCGTGAAGGTAGCGGTTGGCCTTCATCCCGAAGAACTGGGTGGTGAGGTATTGACCGTTCTGTGCATACCAGCTCGGCATACCGACCAGCGCGGGATCTTCGGTGAAGGCGCCGCGCGGATGCTTGTCCATCCCCACCGCGATGCCGATGTCGTAGTCACCCAACCGGATACCATCAGCGCATGCCTTGGTGGCGCTGGCCGCGGTCGCGCAGGCGTTGAACACATCGGTGAACGGAATGCCGGTGAGACCCACCATCCCGACAATTGCGTCCGGGTTGGCCACCGTCCAGCTGCCGCCGACCGCGAACTGGATGTCCTTCCAGTCGACGCCCGCGTCGGCGAGCGCGAGCTGGATGGCGTCGGCGGCCATCTCCATGGCGGATTTACCCTCGAAGCGACCGAACGGGTGCAGACCCGCACCGACGATGGCAACGTCGTTCACGCTATGGCCCCCTCTTGCTTGAGTTGCTCGATGCGGTCCCAGTCAATGCCGATCTC
>DASQSQ010000449.1:0-2345 GCA_035642315.1 Mycobacterium sp. | reverse complement strand
GGAGGTGCTCTACGAGCTGGCCCGCCGTTCGGATGTGTTCTTGACCAGCTTCCTGCCGGGACACCGCAAGAAGTTCGGCATCGACGTCGACGACATCCGCGCTGTTAACCCCAACATCATTTATGCCCGGGGCAGCGCCCTGGGCCCCCGCGGTGCGGAGTCAGGAAAAGGCGGCTACGACATGACCGCGTTCTGGTGTCGGGCCGGAACCGCCGCCACCATCACGCCGCCCGGAACGGAGGGCATGGTCGGCCCGCCCGGACCCGCCTATGGCGACACGATTTCCGGCACCAATCTCGCCGGCGGGATCGCGGCGGCGTTGCTCAAACGCGAACGCACCGGCGAACCGTCGATCGTCGACGTCTCGCTGCTGGGCAGCGGGCTCTGGTCGCTCGGACACACGGTGGCACTGACGGTGCATCTCGGGCAGCGGATGGAGGCGTTCCCACCCGGCGTGCACGGCTCGCCGATCAACCCACTGGTGGGGCTCTACGCCACATCCGACGGCCGCTACATCTCCTTTGTGATGATGCAAGCCAGCAAGTTCTGGGCCGACGTATGCCGCCACATCGACCAACCAGAACTGGCAGACGACCCGCGGTTCGATACCGATGAAAAGATCGCTGCGAATACCTCAGAGGCGGTGCAGATTCTCACCAAGGCGATCGCCGAACGCAGTCTCGCCGAATGGAGTGAACGTTTCGCGACGCTGGCCGGACCGTGGGCACCGGTGCAGGACACCTTGCAGGCAGCCAACGACGCTCAGATCCGGGCAAACGAATATGTCGTGCAGGCAGGCGAACTCGAGCTGGTCGCCAACCCGGTGCAATTCGATGTGGCCGCACCGGAGTCGGGGCCGGCTCCCGGGTTCGCCGAGCAGACCGACGAAATCTTGATGGAACTCGGACTCGACTGGGACCGCATCATCGAGCTCAAAACTATCGGTGCCGTCACATAATTCGGAGGTCCCTCAGTTGTCAATTTTCACTCCAGCCGCACACGGCATGAGTCATAATCGCCGGACGCTTCAAGAAGTGAGGTTTGTCCATCCGGCGTTGTCGGGTGCGCCAACTCACGCGCAAGATTCGGAGCGACTGGGCGTGAGGATGGTAGGCGGCGATGGCGACTAAAGGCGCGGAGCGCTGGTCCACTGGGATCACCATGCCCAGTGGCTTCTCCGACGCGATGCAGGCCATCGGCGGGCTTTTCGCGATGGCCGCCGACGCGATCAGGTTCACGTTTCGCCGCCCCTTTCAGTGGCGAGAGTTCCTGGAGCAGTCTTGGTTCGTCGCGCGGGTGGCGTTGGCCCCGACCTTGTTGGTGGCGATCCCGTTCACGGTGTTGGTCAGCTTCATTCTGAACATCCTGCTGCGCGAATTGGGCGCCGCGGATCTCAGCGGTGCGGGCGCGGCGTTCGGCGCGGTCACCCAACTCGGTCCGCTGGTGACGGTGTTGATCGTGGCCGGCGCGGGTGCGACGGCGATGTGCGCGGACTTGGGTTCGCGCACCATCCGCGAAGAGATCGACGCGATGGAGGTTTTGGGCATCAACCCGGTCCAGCGATTGGTGACGCCGCGGATGCTCGCTTCCGGCTTGGTGGCGCTGTTGCTCAACAGCCTGGTCGTCACCATCGGCATCGTGGGCGGCTATGTGTTCTCGGTTTTCGTTCAGGACGTCAACCCCGGCGCATTCGCCGCCGGGATCACGCTGCTGACCGGTGTGCCCGAGGTGATCATCTCGTGCGTCAAGGCAGCGCTGTTCGGGCTGATCGCCGGACTGGTGGCGTGCTACCGGGGACTGACAGTTTCCCGCGGAGGGGCCAAGGCGGTGGGCAACGCCGTCAACGAAACCGTGGTGTACGCGTTCATGGCGCTATTCGTCATCAACGTGGTTGTCACCGCGATCGGCATCCGATTCACGACAAAGTGATGACGGGGGAGATGCCGTGACGTTGGTGAAGTCGCTGAGAGCGACGTATCCCCGAACATTTGGGGTCCTCGGCGGATGGCGGCGACCCGTCGGCGTGCTGACATCGATTGGCGACCACACCTTGTTCTACGGCCGGGCACTCGCCGGGATACCTTTTGCGATCACCCACTACGGGCGCGAGATCGTTCGTCTTGTCGCTGAAATCAGTATGGGTGCGGGCACATTGGCGATGATCGGCGGAACGGTGGTGATCGTCGGATTCCTGACGCTGGCCGCCGGGGGCACGCTCGCGGTGCAGGGGTACAGCTCGCTGGGCAATATCGGCATCGAAGCGCTGACCGGATTCCTGTCGGCGTTCATCAACGTGCGCATCGCGGTGCCGGTGGTGGCCGGGATCGGGTTGGCGGCCACCTTCG
>DASQSQ010000448.1:0-10550 GCA_035642315.1 Mycobacterium sp. | reverse complement strand
CCCGACCGGAACCCATTGCGGCCACTGCAACTGCTCTTCGGCGGAAAGCCACTGCGAGTACGGCACTTGCAGTGATTCGGTGACATCGGGCCCGACCGCGTTGACCCGTATGCCGTCGCGACCCACCTGCACCGCGAGGCTGCGGGTGAAGTGGATGACGGCGGCTTTGAACGCTGCGTAGACCGGATCCTCCGGGTAGCCCCGCAACCCTTCGACGGACGAGACGTTGACGATCGCGCCGGCGTGCCGGCCGATCATCGCCGGCAGGAAGGCATGGGTGACAAGGAAGACGTGATGCAGGTTGATCCGGTAGAGCTCGTCCCACAGTTGTCCGTCGGTGTCGACGAAGTCGCCCGGGTGACGCAGCCAATGGCCCACGTTGTTCACCAGGACATCCACCCGACCGTGGCGCTCTAGCACCGAATGCGCCAAGTCGGTGACCTGGTCGGCGTCGCGAACATCGGTCACGAAACCGACAGCTGACCCGCCGGACTCACTGATGTCGTCGGCGGTCTGCTGGGCGCGCTCAGCATCGATATCGGCGATGACCACGTGGGCGCCGTGTTGCGCGAACAGCCGTGCGGTCGCGGCGCCGATACCGCCACCACCGCCGGTCACGACCGCAACCCGATTTGCCAGGAGTAAGCCGGCACTTGTTGCGTTGTCGATCGTCATGTCGTCGACCCTACGGCGTGCCGCAATCGCCCGCGCTGTCCGTTAGTGAAAGCGCAAGCCCGGTAGCGAATTTCACGGTGAACACTTAGCCGCTTTGCGCCCAGCGCCGCAGGGTAGGGTTTGCGGCCATGTGGAGCTCGATGGCGTTGCTGGCGATTCCCATCGCGCTCGACCCGGTGCGTCTCGGCCTCACCCTTCTCCTTATTTCCAGGCCACGGCCCGCGCAGAACCTGCTCGTTTACTGGGTCGGTTGCCTGACGCTGGGTCTTCTCTTACTGCTGGTCCCGATTTTGGTACTGCACTTCACGCCGACGTTTTCCGCGTTCGCGCACGACTTGGCGAACCCGGCCACTTCCGCCAGTTCTACCGTCCACTACCTGGAAATCGCCGCCGGTGTAATCGTTCTGTCGATCGCCGCGCTGATGGGATCGCGCTTTTTCGCGCGCCGGCGGGCGCTGCCGCCCGCACGCAGCGCCGACACGTCGACTCTGATGGTCGACTCCGATCCGCCGAACCCGATCTCGCGGCTACTGGGCCGTGGCGGATCGGGGTCTGCGATTCGGCGGCGGCTCAGTCGCGCCGACAACGCATGGGAAAGCGGGTCACTATGGGTCGCGTTGGCGATCGGCTTCTTCGCGGCGCCTAACCCATCAATGGTTATCTTCGGCCTCACCACTATCCCGACGTCGGGAGCCGCGATAGGCATGCAGATGGGGGCGGCCATCGTGTTCGTCGTCGAGACACTCGCGCTCGTCGAGATCGTCCTGGTCGGCAGTCTGCTCGCACCGATCAAGACCCAAGCGCTGCTGCGACTGCTACACGACTGGGCACGGGCCTATCGCCGGCAGATCCTGGTCGCGATGCTGGCGTTGGTCGGGCTGGCGCTGGTTGCTCAGGGCATGGGCTTGATCTGAGTCGGCGCACGCTAGCTGATGGCCTCGTCGTGAGGCACGGGCAACGTCTCGCGCGCCGATCGAGGCGTGGGTCGCGGACGTCGCGGTTCGCGGACTCCAGCGTCACCGTCACCCCGCAGCCACAATCGGACGACCGATCCGGTCCTGACCATGGCGCCCGATTCCGGGCTTTGGTCGGTGACGACCCAGCCGCGACTTCCCGGGTCGGGCGGGGTGTCCGGCTGAGCGGTGATCGCCACCAGCCCTTCGCCGGCAAGAACCTCACGGGCTTCGAGCCACTCGCGTCCGACAACGTTAGGCACCTTCACCTTCGATGCCCGGCGCTGCTCTTGGGCGCGCAGCTTCACCAGGTGTGAGGCGGCATCGGCGAGAATCGTCGACTCAGCACCGGCACCAGGGGAGTCGTCAAGATCGCGCCACCGTTCCCATGCGGATTGCCGCGTGACGCCCAAATGAGTCGCGATTTCAGCCCAGGATTTGCCGTGCACTCGGGCGGCTCGAACGGCTGCCAACTCCGCTTGGTCCAGCATGCGGCGCACCACGCCGATGTCGGACAGGGCGTCGAGCCCGTCGTCGTCGCGCGGGCGTCCACTGTTCGCCGCAAGGCGTCGCCACGCTTGCCGCCCCTGCTCCCATGCGTCTGCGACGCTCATAGCTGTCAGGATAGCCTGACGCGCCGATCGCTGCGCCCCCTCTACCCACTTCCGTTACCGGTGGTAGCGGAATAAAGTGGGCAGATGGCGAGCGCCGAAGACGGCAGGCATCTGCGAACTTGTCCGCTCTGCGAAGCGATGTGCGGTCTGGAGATTCACGTCGACGGCGGCAAGGTGACCAAGATCCGCGGCAACCGCGACGATGTGTGGAGCCGCGGACACCTCTGCCCGAAGGGCGTGTCACTCGGCGCAGTGCACCACGACCCGGACCGCATCCGCAGCCCGCTGATCAAAGTCGACGGCGCCTGGCAGGAAGTCAGCTGGGACGCGGCGTTTCGGCGCTGCACCGAATTGCTCACGCCGGTGATCGAGAAGTACGGAATCGGTGCGGTCACCGCCTACACCGGCAACCCGCTGGCGCACTCGTTTTCACTGGCCCGCTATGCCGGCGTCCTGATGGGCATGTCCGGGATGCCGGTCACGTATTCGCCGGGGACGGTCGACCAATGGCCGAAGAATCTGTCGTCGCATCTGATGTACGGCCTGTGGTGGAACTTCCCGGTACCCGACATCGAGCGCACCGACCTGATGGTCATCATGGGCGCCAACCCGGCCGCGTCGCAGGGTTCCCTGCTGGCCGCACCCGATGTGATGGGCTTGATCAACGGAATTCGCAAGCGCGGCAAGGTGATCGTGATCGACCCGGTGCGCACGCAGACCGCGGCGCAGGCCGACGAGTGGTTGCCGATCGTGCCGGGCACCGACGCGGCACTGCTGTTGGCGGTCACACACACGCTTTTTGACGAGGACCTGATCGACCCCGGCCCGCACGTCGACGGCGTCGACACGATGCGCCGGGTTGCAGAGGACTGGCCGCCGGAGCGGGTCAGCGCTGTCACCGGCATTGACGAAGACCGCATCCGGAAATTGGCGCGCGAGCTTGCCGGCGCCGAGAAGTCAGTGGTCTATGGTCGAATTGGCTTGTGCAACCAGGAATTTGGCAGCCTGGCGAGCTGGCTGGTCGACGTGGTCAACATATTGACCGGCCATTTTGACACCCCCGGCGGCGCAATGTTTCCCAAGCCGGCTGCCTGGTCGATCACCACACAGCCGCTGCCGGGCCTGGAGGGCGGCCTCCCGGAATTCGGCCGCTGGCACACCCGGGTGCGCGGCGCCAAGGAGGTGCTCGGGCAGGCCCCGGTGTCGTGCATGACCGAGGAAATCGCCACACCGGGCGACGGACAACTCAAGGCGCTGATCACGATCGCGGGCAATCCGGTGTTGTCCACGCCCGGCGGTGACAAGCTCGACGAAGTGCTGCCGATGCTGGACGCGATGATCTCCGTCGATCTTTGGCTGAACGAGACGACGCGCCATGCCGACGTGATCCTGCCGGGGCTGTCGCCGCTCGAGCAGCCACACCATGACGATCTGATCCTGCTGTTTGCGATCCGCAGCATCGCGAATTACTCGGCGCCCGTCTTCGATCCGGGAGACCGCCCGCACGAGTGGGAGATCCTGATCCGGCTGACCGGCCTATGCACCGGCACACCGGCCGAAGATGTCGACGTCGCCGCGATCGACGACGGCTTTTTCGATTATCTGGCCTTCACCCAGGGCGTCGACGGCGCGGAGATCCGCAAGCTCTACGACCACGGCGGCCCCGAACGGATGCTGGACCTCACCCTGCGGACCGGCCCCTTCGGGGACCAATACGGCAAGAACCCCGGCGGGCTCACGCTGGACTTGCTCAAGGCCAACCCGAACGGAATCGACTTCGGGCCGATGGTGCCGCAGCTGCCGGACATCCTGGGCACCCCGGATAAGAAGATCCGGCTCGCGCCGCAGTATCTGCTCGACGACTTGCCCCGCCTGGCCACGCGGCTCGAGCGGCCCGCCGAGCCGCTGGTACTTGTGAGCCGTCGACATCTGCGGTCGAACAACACCTGGCTGCACAACGTGCCCGCCTTGATGAAGGGCAGGGACCGGTGCACGCTGCTGATCCACCCCGACGATGCGGCGCGCTGCGGCATCGCCGACGACGACGTCGTGACGGTGAAATCGGAGGCCGGAGAGATCAAAGTGCCCGTCGAGGTCACCGATGCGATCAAGCCAGGTGTGGTCTCGATGCCGCACGGTTGGGGGCACGGCAAGCCGGGCACCCGCATGTCGGTGGCCAACAACTCGCCTGGCGCAAATACCAACGCGCTCTCCCCACCGACGTTTGTCGATGAGCCGTCTGGCAATGGTGCACTGAACGGCATCCCGGTGACGATCATCGGCGATCGAGTTCGGTCTGGCTGACTCGCCAGGACGCCATATCATCGGATGATGAGCGCCGGTGGGCTGGATACCGTGAATTCGCCGGCATTCACCGACGAGGAGTCGGCGCGGTATCGCGCCGCCGGCTGGTGGTCCGACTCGACGCTGTCCGACGCGGTGCGCCATAACGCCGACCGGTCACCGGACCGTTGCGCATTCGCCGACGATCCCGGCGCGGCCCTCACCTGGCGTGAATTCGACTGCTCTGCGGACGTTCTGGCTGAGCAGCTAGCCGGCGTCGGCGTGCAGCACGGCGATCGGGTTGCTGTGTGGCACGGCGACTCGACCGCCATCCACGTCTTGTTCGTTGCGATCGAGCGTTGCGGCGCCGTCGTCATCGGCGTCGGTGCACGCGCCGGCACCCGTGAGGTCGCCGCGATACTGCGCAGTTCGCGACCGAAGCTGCTGATCAGCGATCAGCAACGCAGTGACGCCGCGACGCAGGCCGCAGCCGCCGTGGGGGCCGAATTCCCGGTGCCGTCGCTGGTCTTGGCCGGCGATGCGGACTTCCCGCGGCTGGACATCGACGCGATGCCCAAAGCCGTGCGGGTCGAGTCTCAACTCGGCCCCGACGATGTCTTCCTGATCAACTCCACGTCCGGCACCACCGGGTTGCCGAAGTGCGTCGTGCACACTCAGAACCGTTGGTATTACTTTCACCAAAAGGCAGTTGCAAACGGTCAATTGACGTCGGACGACATCTTCTTGCCCGTCATTCCGACGCCGTTCGGCTTCGGACTGTGGACCAGCCATACCACCCCGATCTACCTGGGCGCGACAGCGGTGATCTTGAAGCGTTTCACCCCGAAGGCGACGTGTGAGGCCATCGCTCGACACAAAGTCACCGTATTGTGCTGTGTCAGTACACAACTGACGATGCTGATGGCAGACCGGGCGAGCGGCGACTACGACCTGAGCTCGCTCCGCGTCGTTTTCACGGGCGGGGAAGCGCTGCCGTATCGGCCGGCCGCAGAGTTCGAGGAGCTCACCGGCGCAAAGATTCTGCAGTTCTACGGCTCCAATGAAACCGGTCTGCTCAGCGGGACGACTCTGCAGGACCCGATTGAGCGCAGACTGCGCACGGGTGGTCGTATCGTGCCGGAGATGGCGGTCCGGCTCTTCGACGGCGATCAGGACGTCACCACGAGCGGCCGAGGCCAGCCCGCATGCCGAGGTCCGGCGACCAGCCTGGGCTATCTCGACGGCACCGACCACGACCAATTGTTCACCCGCGACGGCTGGATGCGGATGGGCGACATCTGCGAGATCGACGCGGACGGCTATCTGACCGTCACCGGGCGAACATCCGATTTCATCCTGCGCGGCGGCAAGAACATCAGCGCCGCGCAGGTCGAGGACGCCGCCATGACGCACCCCGCGATCGCGATAGCGGCGGCTGTCGCCATGCCCGACCCGGTGTTCGGTGAAAAGGTTTGCCTCTACGCCGAACTCACCGACTCGCAGCGCATCGATCTGCCCGACCTCGTCGAGTATCTCTTAGCACAGGGCGTTTCCAAGGAGCTGCTGCCCGAGCGGCTCATCGTTGTCGACGAACTACCCCGATCATCCGGCGCAAAAATCGCCAAAGGCCGGCTCCGTGAAGATATTCGAGCCAGGATGGAGGCAAATCATGAACGCTCGTAATGCACGGCGAGGTGGCTTGGAGGTGTGGGCCCCATCGGCGGTGCCTCCGGTCGGAGTCGACTTGTCCGAAGAGCAGGCGCTCGCCGTGGCCTTTCGTCACCTCGCCGCGATCGGCTTCGCGGAAAACATGGCGGGCCACATCACCTGGCAGCCCGACGGGCACACCGACATGTTCGTCAACCCGTGGGGGTTGTGGTGGCAGGAATTGACCGCATCCGATATCTGCGTGGTGGACAACGAAGCGCGGGTAGTCCGCGGCCGTTGGGATGTCACGCCGGCGATCCATATCCACACCGAGCTGCACCGCGTCCGCGCCGATGCGCGGGTTGTCATTCACAACCACCCGTACTACGCGTGCGTGCTCGCCGCGCTGGGCAGGCTGCCCGAGCTGGTTCATCAGACCGGTTCGCTGTTTCTGGACGACCTGTGCCTGGTCGACACGTACGACGGCGAGATCGACAGTCCCGACCGCGCAGCCGATCTCGCGGCCCGCATCGGCGGCGCCAACTTGACGATCCTGGCCAACCACGGGGTCATCGCCACCGGACGCAATCTGCCCGACGCTGTCTACCGGGCGGCGTCGATCGAGCGGGTGTGCAAGCTGGCCTACGACGTCATGCTCACCGGAAAGGAGCCGGTGAGCATGAACTGGTCGGACATGGTGGGCATGCAGGCCTCGCTGATCGAGCGAGCCGCCGACGTGTATTGGGCCGGGGCGGCGCGGATGACGATCAAAGCCGATTCCACCGTGCTGAGCTGAGCGGACTGCCGAGACATGAAATCGATCGACGAGCTGGCCGCCAACCTGAACTTCACCACTGCCAAAACCGGAGAGGATCGCTCCGTCACGTTCCTGCCCGATCCGCCGCGGGCGCCCCGCCGCTACACGGTGATCTCGGTCGACGATCACATCGTCGAGCCCCCGGACACTTTCACCGGACGTCTGCCGCGCCGATTCGCCGACCGAGCACCCAAAGTCGTGGAAAACGGCGACGGCGGGCAGACATGGGTGTACGACGATCAAGAATTGCCCAACGTCGGGTTCAACGCGGTGGTCGGCCGACCGGTGTCGGAGTACGGGTTCGAGCCGGTCCGATTCGATGAAATGCGCCGCGGTGCATGGGATATCCATGACCGCGTCAAAGACATGGACCTCAACGGCATCTACGCGTCGCTCAACTTTCCGTCGTTTCTGCCGGGGTTCGCCGGCCAGCGGCTGCAACAGGTGACCAATGATCGCGATCTGGCATTGGCTTCCGTGCGCGCATGGAACGACTGGCACCACGAGGTATGGGCGGGTTCATATCCCGACCGGATCATTCCGTGCCAGCTGCCCTGGCTGCTGGACCCCGAGCTGGGCGCCACGATGATCTACGAGAACGCCGAGCGTGGCTTTCACGCCGTCACGTTCAGCGAGAACCCGGCGATGCTTGGGCTGCCGAGTATTCACTCCGGACACTGGGATCCGATGATGGCGGCCTGCGCCGACACCGGCACCGTCGTGAACCTGCACATCGGATCGTCGGGTTCGTCGCCGTCGACCACCGACGACGCACCCCCGGATGTGCAGGGGGTGCTGTTTTTCGCCTATGCCATCTCGGCAGCGGTCGACTGGTTGTACTCCGGGCTGCCCAGCAGGTTCCCCGATCTGAAGATCTGCCTGTCCGAAGGTGGCATCGGGTGGGTCGCAGGGCTGCTAGACCGCCTCGACCACATGCTCAGCTATCACGCCATGTATGGCACCTGGGCGTCGATGGGTGAGAGCTTAACTCCCGCAGAGGTTTTCACCCGCAACTTCTGGTTCTGCGCGGTGGAGGACAAGTCGTCGTTCGTGCAGCATGACCGCATCGGCGCCGACAACATCATGTTGGAAGCCGATTACCCGCACTGCGACTCCACCTGGCCGCACACCCAACAAACGATCCATGAAGAGATCGGCGATCTGCCAGAGGATCTAATCCGCAAATTCACCTGGGAGAACGCGTCGCGCCTGTATGGCCATCCGGTGCCGCTCGAGATACAACGGGACCCCGAGGCGTTCTAGTGGCAAGCAGCTGGCGCACGCTGCTGTGGGGGATTGCACTGCTCGCTTTCTTGATGGGCATTGGCGGAGCGTTCGCCCGCGGATTCTGGGGTGTCAGCCACGATTGTCACGCCTGGGTGACTAGCCAGGGCTATCAGCTCGTGCACAACAATTGGTGGGCCAAGGACCGGGGCTGTGTAGCCCGAACGCCCGGCGGCGACGAGGTCCTGCACAGCGAAGACCTCGGCAACAAAGCGATTGGCTGGGTGTCGCAGTTTGCGATTTTCGCCGTCGGCAGCTTACCGGCGGTGGGAATGATCGTTTTCGTCAGCATGCATCCCCGCGGGACCGATGCTGCCGGCAGTTGACCGCGATAGATGGTCGAACAGAGTTCACCGATCGGACAGCACCGCCACCCTCCGGCGACAGTAGAATGGGGCCGCCCGACTAGGGCTGATGTCATTTTGCGCGACTCTAGCCGCAACGGGTTTCGCCCGGCGCACTAGTGCGACGGGCCGGTGGGGCATTGACCAAAGGCAGCGTTTGCAATGATCAATATTGTTACCCGCCGCGGAAAGATCGCTCGGATAGAGTCGAGCCTGACCCCGCATGAGGCGCAGATCGAAGATCTTATCTTTCTACGAAAACTGTTGAAAAAGGCCAATATTCCTTTTCTTCTGATCCGCAACCACAAGAACCGGCCAGTGCTCGTCATAGATATCGACCTGCGTTCCACCGTCGAGGATGAGTTGGCGACCGCTTGCGCCGAAGAGCCAATGTACGCCAAAACGGTTGATACGCCGGGGCTTTCTCCTGTTTTGGTGGCGCAGGGGAGGCTATCCCTAGCCGCCGACTCACGTATCGTGCGGTTGTATCGGCGACGGATTGCACCGGGCGGCTTCCGGTACGGTCCCAGGTTTGGCGTAGAACTGCAGTTCTGGGTCTTCGAAGATACTGTGGTCCGCTGTCCGGTGGAGAACTCACTCACCCGTCGGGTGGTACCGCTGACAGAGATAAAGCAGGCAACCACAAAGCTTTACGGCTACAAATGGCCGACCATCGCGGGAATGTTCACCCCTCACGCAAGCGACGTTACTTTTGAGATCGACATGGTGTTCTCCTGGGTCGACGGCAGTGACCCGGAGTTTCGGGCGCGCCGGACGGCACAAATGTCACAACATGTCATGGGTGAAGGTGACGAGGCAGAAGCCCGGATCCGGCAGATCGACGAGTTGAAGTACGCGTTGCGGTCGGTGAACATGTTCGCACCGTGGGTGCGCAGGATCTTCATTGCGACCGATTCGCGCCTTCCGGCATGGTTGGCCGACCATCCCAAGATCACGATTGTCCGCGCGGAGGAGCATTTCTCGGACCCGGTCGCGTTGCCCACCTACAATTCGCACGCGGTGGAGAGTCGACTTCACCACATTCCAGAGCTGGCTGAGCATTTCTTGTACTCCAACGACGACATGTTTTTCGGCCGGCCACTGAAGGCGAGCATGTTCTTCTCCCCAGGTGGGGTAACGAAGTTCATCGAGGCCAAGACCAGGATCGGGCTGGGCGTCAACGACGCGGCGCGCAGTGGATTTGAGAACGCGGCCCGGGTGAATCGGCAGCTGATTTTCGAGCGGTTCGGCCAGGTCATTACCCGCCACCTCGAACACACCGCGGTGCCACTGCGAAAATCTGTGCTCACCGAGATGGAACGTGAATTCCCGGCGGAATTCACCCGCACACAGGCAAGCGCGTTTCGTTCCAGCACCGACATCTCGGTGACCAACTCGTTCTACCACTACTACGCGCTCATGACGGGACGCGCCGTCCAGCAAGAAAAAGCCAAAGTCCTCTATGTCAACACCACCACTCGCGAGGGTCTGGGCCTACTGCCCGAGTTGCGGAAGAAGCGCGGGTATCACTTCTTCTGCCTCAACGACAGCAGCTTCCCCGAGGTCTCCGCAGCGGAGCGCGCGGAACGCGTCACTGACTTCCTGGAACGCTACTTCCCCATACCCGCACCATGGGAGAAGGTCGCATCGGACGAAGGGCAGCCGGGCCTTGGGGCGCCGGCGACGCTGACGCCGTCGTTGCGTGTCTGAAGATCGGGCATTACCACTTGGTCGACGTAGCCCGGATACGCCCAGATAGACTCCGCGGCCATGACCGTTCCTCATCCATCGCTGGCGGGCCGGCGCATCCTGATCACCGGTGGCGCGACCGGTATCGGGGCCGCCGCGGTAGGGGTGCTGCACGAGGCGGGGGCGCGGGTGGTCGCGACATACCATCGCACCACTCCCGACGACGATGCCGCCCCGGTGACGT
>DASQSQ010000447.1:0-7995 GCA_035642315.1 Mycobacterium sp. | reverse complement strand
ACCGCTATTCTCATCATCCGCGTCAATCTAATGCACCACCCTCAGGCACGTAATGCCGACACAACCTTCACCAGCAGGTTAGTCGCGAACTGCGGCGTGAGCGGCGAGTCCGGCGAGCCGGGGTCACTGATCACCGTGGTGAAGGCGTAGTAGTCGCCGAGGTAGGCAGTGAAGGTGTTTGCCCGGGAGCCGATTTCATTGCCGCCTTCGGCTGACGTAGTGATATCCGCAGCCATGCCGAGGGTTTCGACGCCGTCGATCCGGGGCGGATCGACCAGATGAACGTGGGCGGTGGCACGCCGGCTGGTCATGGTCCATTCGTGACATTGGTTCACCAGGGACTGATCCAGCGCAACCGGGCCCGTCGGCGCAGCGGCAACCACCGCGTAGACGATGCCGCCGGTACCGGAGCCCGAAATGCCTTGGGCGGATTGGCCGTGTCCGCCGGCCGGGTCGGCCAACGCCGCGCAGCGCGCAGGGCTCGCCGCGCCGTCTGCACCCAGACCCCAGATCGCCGGCGGCGCGGCCTGGCCTGGAAGCCCGGTCACCTCATAGCCGGGCGGCAGTTCACGTCGCACCCACCTGATGTTGGCGGGATTGACGTGGCGAGCCGGGGTGCTTGGCGACGGCGCGGGCGCTGTTTGACGTGCGTGGGCGCATGAGGCGAGCAGCAGGATGATCACAAACATCACAGCGACGTGCAGTCGCATACTAGCCGACGGCCCGGATAACTTGGCGCGCAACACGTTTGATGTCAGTAGCCATATCGCGGCTCAGCGGAAGGTCCCGCAGATCGGGCACGTCGATGACGGTGGTGACCACCCCGACGTCGTCGCGCTCATAGAGCGCGCCGTAGTGGTCCATGATGGACCGCATGGCCACGTTGTCGGCGAGCATCCGGCCGGAGAACTTCTCGACTCCGTCGACCCGGGCGGCGACGGAGAGCGCGGCGATCAAAAAGGAGCCGATGCCGCGACCCTGGTAGGCGTCGCCGACGGTGAACGCGATCTCGGCGATGGTGGAATTGTGGTCGTCTCGGACGAACCGGGCGTCGGCAATCGGGTTGCCGTGCCCATCGGTCATCACCCACACGAAGTGGTCGACGTAGTCGACCTCCGCCAGGTACTCCATCAGCGCCGGGCTGGGAACGCGCGGTGACATGAACCGCCGATACAGCGTGTCGTTGGAGAACAGGACGTGACCCTGCATGGTTCGCTCGTTGTCGCCGGGCAGCACCGGACGAAGCAGCAGTTCTGTTCCGTCGCGAAGCACGACAGGGATCGGCGTGAGGAAGGCAGCGAGTCGCTGGCGGACCGTGCGCACCAATCGGCCCATGATCCCCGGGATGTGCACCATCCGTGCGAACGCGTCGTTGTCGCCGATCCAGCCGGACAACGGCTCGGTGGTGGTGACGGTCGCCGTCCGTGGAATGTGACGCAGCAGGGCGATCTCGCCGACGATGGTGCCGGCCGAGACCTGCTCGACGGTCACGGCGTCGTCGTCGCCGACGTGCTTGATGTCGGCCGTACCCGACGAAATGAGCAGAAAGGAAACCGCCTGCTCGCCCTGCTGCATGAGGACCTGGCCCATAGCGGCCTGCAGCGGCTGCAGGCTCGCGGCCAGCGGCATCAGGTCCTCAGGCGGGCAGCCCTTGAAGATGTCCAGTGCCGCGAGTTCGTCGGCGCGCAGCGCGGTCAGTTCGGTCACATTGCCCAGTCCGCCCCTGTTGCCGTCTCCTACGCGCCAGGTCGGCGACCCCCGGTCGCGGTCTAATGGTGCCAAGGTTATGGGCTGGGTTCGGGTTGCAGCAAGGATGGACCAGACTCGGGGGATGGACATCACCGACGATCCGCTGCAGGCAACCCGCAATTTGCTCGATCGCGCGGCCACCGAGCGGCACGGTTTCCTCGACGTGCTGGATGAATCAACGGCGCCCGACCTGCCCACGGTCGCCCAGCGCGCGATGCACAGCCCGTTGGTCGCGGGCGTGTACGAACGATTGTGGCGCCCGGTTGCGTTCTACGTTGCCAGCGGCGTCACCACCGGCGCCGAGCAGCGCCGCGCGGCCGAGGCACTCGGTCTGTCCGGCGCGCGCAGGTTGCTCGACGTCGCCTGCGGCCCAGGCAATTTCACCGGCCAGTTAGCACAACGACTGCCGGCCGGCGGCCTTGCCGTCGGGTTGGACATCTCCGAGCCGATGCTGACCCGCGCCGTGCTGGACAACAACGGACCACGCACCTGTTACGTCCGCGGCGACGCCGGCACGCTGCCGTTCGGCGATGAAACATTCGACGCCGTCTGCTGTTTCGGCGCCCTGTATCTGATGCCCGAGCCGTTCCGGGTGGCCCGCGAGATGGTGCGGGTGCTTACGCCGGGCGGTCGACTGGCGATACTCACCAGCTACGACGGGCAACCGTCGCCGGTCCGGCGTGCGACGACCGCGGTGACCCGCGCTATCGGGCTGCGGATGTTCGATCGACATGCGTTCGTCGACCTGTTCAGCTCCACCGGCCTGGTCGACGTCGAGCAGCAGACCCAGCGCTTTCTGCAGTTCGTGACGGGCCGCAAGCGTCAGGCCATCGAATAGAAGCCCTCTTCTGCCGGCTCCGCGGCGAAGCTCCCCCGGGCGGCCATGGCATGGGACTTGAAGACCTGCGCGGCGGCGCTCGGCCGGTGCCGGGCCGGGACGAACCTGCCGTTCAGATTCGGCGGCCGGCGCCGGCCCCAGAGCAGGACCTCGGTCGCATCACCCTTGCGTGCCGCCAGCGCCAGCCGGCGCACCGGCTCGTTCGCCACGAACACATCGCTGGCAACGGCAAGCACGTGCGGGCGGGGCGCGCTCCCCGCGCTCTCTGTTCCGGCCGCCGTCGCGACCCGGGCGCCCAAGATGCGTAGCGCCCGGTCGGGCTCTGCCTCGACGTCTCCCGCGACCGCCACGGTGACATCCCATCCCGCCATCGCCCGATCGAAGATCAGCCCGCCGATTGACGTGACCACGTCGGCGACGCTCGTAGCGACCACATGCAATCGGTACCGGTCGGTGTCGTCGGGCGTCAGGCGCCGCGACTTCGCACCCGGCGGCGACGCCGGGTCGTTCAGTTGGGTGAGGGGGCTGGCGGGAGCGGCCACAAGCTGTCCGTTCGGCTGGCTAGACAAATTTGATTGACACTACGAATATAGAGTAATCTCGTGCCGAACGAAAACCTAGCACACCGCAGAGATCCGCTTTGACACCAAAACCACCTGTGACAGGCCGCTACACTGCCGGCATACAAAAGAGACGCAAGCCAAATCCGGACCAGCGCCGCCGCGAACTATGTGATGCGGCGATCCAGCTGCTGGCCGACGACGGCGCCAAGGGCCTGAGCCATCTGAAGGTCGACGCGCGCGCCGCTGTGCCCGACGGCACCACCTCGTTCTACTTCCGCACCCGGTCAGCACTGCTGCGCGCGGTTGCCGAGCGGATGGTCGAACTCGACCTGGCCGCGTTGCAGTCCGTTGCCGACCGGGCCGGTCTCGACGACGCGGCGTCGGCCTCGACGCTGGCAAAGCTGGTCATCCAGTCCGGGGAAGAGCCGCAGCTGAGCCGGACCAAGGCCCGCTACGAACTGACCATGCAGGCGACCCGCGATCCGGAGTTGGCCGCAACGCTGCAGCGCGCCACCGACGCATTCACCAAGCTGCATCACGACATCTTGGTGCAGCTGCTGCCACATGGCGCAGAGCTGGATCCCGCCGTCGTCGACGATCTGAGCAACGTCACGCTGACATTCATCAACGGGCTGCTGCTGCGGTTCGTCCACGGCGACCGGATCATCGACAGCCCCGAACAGCTCGACGGGGTGCTGTCGGCCGTCGTGACCGGGATCCTGCGCAGCGAACAGCAGGGACGACTCACCCACGGCGGCTCGCTGCAGCCGCGAGGCAAACGGTCATCGCCCAGCCACTAGACCGCCCGGCTCTTGCCGAAATACCGGCGGATGTGGTTCTCTACGGCAATAGAGTTAACCGACGGCGTCAGAGCCGGCCGGCGCAGCCCGTTAAGCAGAAAGTACAAATCGCCCGAGCCGCCGCAGACGCTGACACACTGGCGGCATCGACCCCCGCATACGGCCCATCCGGGTTTGGAAGTGGTAGCGAAAGGCAAGATTTCGTGACGATCAGCACCGGCATAGACGTCCGTGACGTCTACTACGATCCGTATGACGTCGGCCTCAACGCTGACCCCTATCCGATGTTCCGCCGACTGCGCGAAGAAGCACCGCTGTACTACAACGCGCAGCATGACTTCTACGCGTTGAGCCGGTTCGCCGATGTCGACAAGGCTCTGGTCGACCACAGCACGTTCAGTTCGGCTCGGGGCATCATCCTGGAGTTGATCAAGGCCAACCTCGACATCCCCCCCGGCCTGCTCATCATGGAAGATCCGCCGATCCATGACGTCCACCGCAAGCTGCTGGCGCGGATGTTCACCCCACGCAAAATCGCCGAACTCGAGCCCAAGATTCGCGAATTCTGCGCCCAGTCACTCGACCCGCTGATCCGGACGGGCCGGATGGACTTCGTCGCAGACCTGGGCGCGCAGATGCCGATGAAGGTCATCAGCATGCTGGTCGGCATTCCGGAAAACGATCAGGAATTCATCCGCGACCGCACCAACGCGCAGCTGCGCACCGAGGCCGGCAAACCGATGAACGCCGACCGCGGCTTGGCCACCGGCGAAATCTTCGCCGCCTACATCGATTGGCGCGCGACGCACCCGTCCGATGACATCATGACCGAACTACTCAACGTCGAATTCGTCGATGAGACCGGCACCACCCGCCGACTGACCCGCGGGGAGCTGCTGATCTACCTCAACGTGGTCGCCGGCGCGGGCAACGAGACCACAACCCGGCTAATCGGTTGGGCCGGAAAGGTTCTCGCCGAGCATCCGGATCAGCGCCGTGAACTGGTGGACAATCCTGCGCTGATACCGCAGGCCGTCGAGGAACTGCTGCGCTTCGAACCACCGGCCCCGCACGCGGCCAGGTACGTGACGCGCGATGTGAGCTTCCACGGCCAAACCGTGCCGGAAGGCGCCGTGATGATGATGCTCATCGGGGCCGCCTGCCGCGACGATCGCCAATTCGGCTCGGACAGCGAAGAGTTCAACATCCACCGGCCCGCTCGTCAGCACCTGGCTTTCAGCGTCGGCACCCACTTCTGCCTGGGATCCGCATTGGCACGCCTGGAAGGACGAATCGCTTTGGAAGAGATCCTCAAACGCTTTCCGGAGTGGGAAGTCGACCTGGCGAATGCCCGCCTGAGCCCGACGTCGACGGTGCGAGGGTGGGAGTCGATGCCGGCCCGGATATCGTGAGGTTGCGATGACTGGTCGTGTTGAGGGCAAGGTCGCGTTCGTCAGCGGAGCGGCGCGCGGCCAGGGCCGTAGCCACGCCGTCCGACTGGCCGAAGAGGGCGCCGACATCATCGCGGTCGACATCTGCGGACCGATTGACAACTTGGCCTACCCGCATTCGACCCCAGAGGATCTCGCCGAGACCGTCGAGTTGGTCAAGGCCCAGAACCGCCGCATCGTGGCCGCAGAGGTCGACGTGCGTGACTATGATGTGCTCAAAGCCCTGGTCGACAGCGGCGTTGAACAACTCGGGCGCCTCGACATCATCGTCGCCAACGCAGGCGTGGGCACCGACGGCAGAAAGCTGCACAAGATCCGCGAAAACGTCTGGCAGGACATGATCGACATCAACCTCAGCGGCGTGTGGCACACGGTGAAAGCGGGTGTACCGCACATCCTTTCAGGTGGCCGCGGCGGATCGATCGTGCTGACCAGCTCGGTGGGTGGTCGCAAGGCCTACCCGAACACCGGTCACTACATCGCCGCGAAGCACGGCGTCATCGGGTTGATGCGCGCCTTCGCCGTCGAGTTGGGCCAGGACATGATTCGGGTCAACGCCGTGCTGCCCAGTCAGGTCAGCACCACGATGGTGATGAATGACAGCACATTTCGGCTCTTTCGTCCGGACCTGCCAAACCCCGGGCCGGACGACTTCGCGCCCATCTCGCAGATGATGCACACGCTGCCGGTGCCCTGGGTGGACGCCATCGACATCAGCAACGCCGTTCTGTTCCTCGCCTCAGATGAATCTCGTTACATCACAGGCGTCTCGCTACCCGTTGATGCGGGTGCTTTGCTCAAGTAGACACAAGGAAGTGGAGAGTCTAATGCCCGAGTTCGACTACGAAAAACTGAAGAAGGAAGCCGAACAGTACATCAAGTTCGAGAAGGACAAGAAGAACCGGATCGCCTACATCACCTTTGACCGTCCCGAGGCGCAGAACGCGACCACTTTGGGCATGCGGCAGAACTACGCGGACCTGATCCACAAGTGCAACGTGGACGACGACGTCAAGGTCGTGGTGATCCGTGGCGAGGGGCAAGATTTCGGCAGTGGCGGCGACCTGCCCGAGCAGCGCCCGATGCTGGAGAACCCCGGCATGCCACTGCATCACGAACTCGCGATCAACGACGACGACGTCAAGTACCCGCCAGGTGGGTCGTATCGCTACCTGTCCACGGTCACTGACTTCTACGCGAAGGCGCGCGCGGGAAACCGCCCCCTGCAAGAGCTTCGGAAGATCAGCATCATCGAGGCCAAGGGTTACTGCTACGGGTGGCACTTTTACCAGGCTGGTGATGCGGACCTGGTGATCTCCTCCGACGACGCCCTGTTCGGTCACCCCGCCTTTCGTTACGTCGGCTGGGGACCGCGGCTGTGGTGGTGGGCCGAGACAATGGGCCTGCGGAAGTTTTCCGAGATGCTTTTCACCGGACGGCCATTCAGCGCCAAGGAGATGTACGACTGCGGCTTCGTGAATAGCGTTGTGCCCCGCGACCAGCTGGAAGCAGAGACGGAGAAGTACGCGCTGGCGTGCTCGAAGTCACGTCCGACCGACACGGTCGCGGTGCAGAAGACCTTTCTGGAGCTCTACAAGCAGCACAAGGGCGAGTACTTCGGCAGCCTGCTCACCGGCATGGTCGAGGGCATGCTGCCGTTGATCCAGAACGACGCGGAAGAGGTCGACCTCACCGAGGGCACCTTCAGCAAGGGCCTGAACAACGTGGTCAAAGACAACGACCTGAACTTCCCGCCGGAGTGGCGGCTCAGCCGCTCGGGACGCAACAAGCCGTGACCGGAACTTGTTGGGCGCTAAGCTCGGGGTTCGGCCGGTGGATTAGCTCATTCTGTTTGTTGCCGCGACCAGTCCGGCGGTCAAAGTGGTCGGGCTTGGTCGTCGATGTAGTGCTTGATGATCGAAAGCGGATCACCTGCGGAGGGGCGACGAAAGTGGGACGGCGACCAGACATGTCCGCGCCACGGGCACGGATCGACGGGCCGGTGTAGTGGCTCGGCACGGGTGCGGCTTTTCGTCGGTGAAAAGCTCGCGGCTTTACTTGGTGACCAACACAAGGTGAGCGTGCAACAACGACACGTGGTGTTGGGCGCGGCGGTAGGTCTGGGTTGTCAGTGGCGGGCCTTACGGTGTGGACATGCAGATGCGTTACCGATACCGCATCGAGCCGAAGTGCGCACAGCACCAGATGCTGGCGCGGGTGTTCGGCTGTGCTCGAGTGGTGTTCAACGATGCGCTGCGGGTCCGCCACGAGGCATACCAGGCCGGGCTCAAGCTGTCCGACAGCGAGATTCAGCGACGTGTCATCACTCAGGCCAAGAAGACCAGCGAACGCGGATGGCTTGCCGAGGTGCCGAGCGTGGCGCTGGTGCAGTCGGTCAACGACTCACGGCGGGCGTGGCGCAATTTCTTCGATTCCCATACGGGAAAGCGGCGGGGCCGGCCCGTCGGCCGGCCGCGCATGAAGTCGAAGAAGGATCCTCGCCAATCGTTTCGGCTCACTCGCAACGGATTCAGCGTCCACCCCAACGGGCGGCTGTTTGTGGCGAAAGTTGGCGAGGTGCAAGTTCGCTGGTC